>JAZUHO010000089.1:0-20676 GCA_045641745.1 Agathobacter sp.
ATCACTTTATGAAGTGTCTTAGCAAACATTTCCGCAGTCTGATATGGAAGACCACTCATAAGATCCACATTAATATTATGAAATCCTACATTTCTTGCCATCTCATAGGTTTTTAAAAATTGATCGTAGGTATGAATTCTACCTAAACATTCCAATTCCTTTTGTTCTGCCGACTGCAATCCAATCGACAGACGATTGATTCCCATTGCATGGATTGCTTTCATTTTATCAAGTGTAACGGTACCCGGATTACACTCCATGGTAATTTCCGCATTTTCCCATACATGGAAATTGGAATATACCGTCTCCATGATTTGTTGTAACAGACCAGTGTCTAACCAACTTGGAGTCCCACCTCCAATAAAGATGGTCGTAACAATACGATTCTGAAACAACGAACCATAATATGTCAACTCACGTATTAGGGAATGGGTATAACTACGCTGGGTATCGTTGTCTGCCGGGAATGACAAGAAA
Source organism: Agathobacter sp. (assembly GCA_045641745.1). Taxonomy (GTDB): domain Bacteria; phylum Bacillota; class Clostridia; order Lachnospirales; family Lachnospiraceae; genus Roseburia. The sequence continues at coordinate 478 of JAZUHO010000089.1, forward strand.
TCACAGTATTTACACTTTTTTACGCAAAATGGAATATGAATATATAATTCTAATTCCTTCGTCTCCATCCTTTAATCCTCATCCAGCTTAAGTACGCTCATGAAAGCTTCCTGTGGAATCTCCACGTTACCAACCTGACGCATACGTTTCTTACCTTCCTTCTGTTTTTCAAGAAGCTTCTTCTTACGTGAAATATCACCACCGTAGCATTTTGCAAGTACATCCTTACGCATTGCTTTGACCGTTTCACGCGCGATAACCTTGCCGCCAACTGCAGCCTGAATTGGAATCTCAAACAAATGTCTTGGAATTTCCTCTTTCAGTCTTTCACACATCCTTCTTCCACGCTCATATGCACTTTCTTTAAATACAATGAAAGAAAGTGCGTCAACGGTTTCTTTATTAATAAGAATATCTAACTTCACTAATTCAGAGCGAACATATCCCTTCATTTCATAATCAAAGCTTGCGTATCCTCTTGATCTCGATTTCAATGCATCAAAGAAATCATAAATAATCTCATTTAATGGCATATCATATTTAATCAGCGCACGCGTTGCTTCGATATATTCCATGCTCTTGTATATACCTCTACGCTCCTGGCAAAGGGTCATAATTGCCCCTACATAATCCGATGTCACCATAATCTCAGCGGATACATATGGTTCTTCCATGTAATCAATCTCTGATGGATCTGGAAGGTTCGATGGGTTGGTCAAATCAATCACTTCGCCATTTGTTTTGTGTACTTTATAAATTACACCTGGAGCTGTAGTTACAAGATCAAGGTTAAACTCTCTCTCCAATCTCTCTTGAATAATCTCCAAATGCAACAAACCCAAGAATCCGCATCGGAATCCAAATCCCAATGCCAAAGAAGTCTCTGGCTCAAATTGTAATGCCGCATCGTTAATCTGGAGCTTTTCTAATGCATCACGAAGATCCGGATATTTTGCAGAATCCGCAGGATACATTCCACAATAAACCATCGGATTTACTTTCTTATAGCCTGGAAGCGCCTCTTCACAAGGACGAGATACTTCTGTTACGGTGTCACCAACCTGTGTATCACGAACATTCTTAATGCTTGCCGCAATATAGCCAACCATTCCCGCAGAAAGCTCTTCGCAAGGAATAAACTGACCTGCGCCGAAATATCCTACCTCTGTTACGATGTCGGTGGCTCCTGTTGCCATCATTTTAATCTGGCTTCCGACTTTTACCGAGCCCTCCATTACACGGCAGAACACAATAACGCCTTTGTAAGAATCATAAAGGGCGTCAAAAATAAGTGCTTTCAATGGTGCCTTAGGATCCCCTTCTGGTGCTGGAATCTTATGAACAATGGATTCAAGCACTTCCTCGATATTCAAGCCTGTCTTCGCCGAAATCTTTGGTGCATCCATCGCTTCGATGCCGATAACATCCTCAATTTCCTGTGCCACTTCCTCTGGGCGAGCACTTGGAAGATCAATCTTATTAATTACTGGCATTACGTCCAAATCATGATCCAATGCAAGATATACGTTTGCAAGGGTCTGCGCCTCTACTCCCTGTGCTGCATCAACTACCAAAATAGCGCCATCACAGGCTGCAAGGCTTCGTGAAACCTCATAGTTAAAGTCGACATGACCTGGTGTGTCAATTAAGTTGAAGATGTACTCTTCTCCATCATTGGCCTTATATATAATACGAACCGCCTGGGACTTAATCGTAATTCCACGCTCTCTCTCAAGATCCATATTATCAAGAACCTGTGCTTGCATTTCTCGCTCCGTCAGTGTTCCTGTCTTCTCTATAATTCGGTCAGCAAGGGTCGATTTGCCGTGGTCAATATGGGCAATGATACAAAAATTTCTAATTTTACTCTGATCTACTGACATGTGTTTCCTCTCATTCTTCCAATTCGCATTTTCAATGCATACTGCATTTTATTATACGAAAGAATGGGCGTAATTTCAATAGATTTTCTACTCTCCACTCAACACTTTATCCAACAAATCAGCAAGTGGCGTCATCGCATTTAAAGCCTCCTCTAAAGTATTATTCTGCGCCCCCACCTCAATAAGCATAGATTTCGGACAATAGTTCATGTTATATCGATAGGCTTTCAAATATGCTCTCCTCGTAAATCCTGGATAATACTCCATTGCCGCCTTTTGCATGTGAAAGGAAAGTGCAAGATTATCCTCCAAATATGGATTGGTTAGCTGGGTTGGGTTTCCGTTGCTGTCCCTGCAAATCCCATTAAAAAACATAATTTGCGCCATGCGAACACCATTCACCTCCGTAACCAAATGGGAAGTCTCTGGCACCCCATCCCGATGCAAATCGATAACCATTTGAATACTAGGATAATCCTCTAGAAGCTGTATCAACGCTGGAGCAGCCGCACCATATGCCTTATCTCGATTTCCATCATAAACTCCTGTATGATGTAATACATGCCAGCCTCTCTGTTCTAACAATGCCTTCAATTGTTCTCCCACTCCCACCACAAGTGTGTTGGGGTTCCCATTGTCAGAATTGGCATATCCTTCACTCGCATGTGTATGATAAATTAAAATTTGTGGCTCTTCACTTTTGGCAATTGCTTGTGATTGCTCCATAAGCTTATCCACATTTAAAATATCGCTAGAAACCGTCGTGCTAGAATCTACTTGATAAAACTTTTGCAATAGGAAGTCAAAATCCCTTAATTTATCTAGCGGATATTCTACCTGCTTTTCTTTATTAATTGCGCTCTCTGCTCCTATCAGCCCATTACTTCTTGCTTCTACAGGAACCTCTTTTACGATTTCTGTTTCCTTTTCTGTGTTCTCATTCCTTTGATACTCTTTTTCCTTTTCTTCTTTCTGTCCGATTTCTACACCTTGTTTGCCCGCAAATTCATTTTCTCTTTGCATTTGAAGTAGACTCAAATTCTCTTGTCGAACACGACTTGCCCCCAATTCAAGCATAGGAAAAAGCGCCGTGCACACTTGCCTACTTGGTTGCCTGCCAATTTGCATAGTCTGTGGAAAACACATTTTCCCAAGCCACGCCTTTTCACCAGCATAATTTCCTGCTATTATTGAAACGATAAGAAGACCAATACACAGAATTTTTTGTTTGCGTTCTACCATAGCATCACCTCTTCCTAGAAGTGTATGCAAAAACAGAAAAACTAGAAGTATGTCTTCAAACTCTTTTTTCACATTTTTAAAATTTTTTGACATTTTTCTCACAAATCTATTGACAGAACCAAGCCTATCCCCTATTATAATCTAGTATGTTTACATTGAAACGTCCGTGTCCGGCTTTAATGTAGACAATCATGAACATAAATTTCAAATAAGAATAATTGGAGGTGTACAGATTGGCTAACATTAAATCTGCTAAGAAAAGAATTTTAGTTACTGAGACTAGAGCTGCTAGAAACAAAGCAATCAGATCTGAGGTAAAAACATCTATTAAGAAAGTTGAGGCTGCTTGCGCTGCTAACGATAAGGCTGCAGCTACAGAGGCATTAAAGAATGCAACATCTGTTATCGCAAGTGCTTGTTCAAAAGGTGTTTACCACAAGAACAACGCTGCTAGAAAAGTTTCTCGTTTATCTAAATTAGTAAACGGATTAGCTTAATAGCAATTTTAAATCACCCTAAACATACAAAGAACCAATAGGCCCGTCATCCTATTGGTTCTTTTTTTATGCTTTACTATATTTTACAATAAACAATTCTACTGCCATTTGCTCGTTCATCCTACCCGTCTTGACAGCCTCCTCCAATTCTATCCCATCCCGAATTGCCTCTTTTAATTGCGCAAGGGTAAAATTCTTGCACTGCCCCTGATTTTTCCGAACAGCAAATTCTGGGCAGCCTGCCTTAGACGCAATCTCCTTATTATTAAATCCATGTCCAGACATCGTTTTTATTGTCAGCAAAATATTAAACTGTCGCGTAATCATATATAGGATTCGTAAGGATGGTTCCTTCAACGCCACCAAATCATAATACAAATCCAAAGCTTTCTTTTGATTATGAAGTGCAATCGAATCCACCATTTCAAAAATCTTATTGGTAATCTGCTCCGTTGTAATCATTTCCACATCTTCAAGCTCAATACTATCCTTCTGCATGGTATAACAAAGAAGTTTTTCCAATTCCTTATCAATATTCTCCATGTTGCTTCCCGTTTTCTCCAGAAACGCCTGAAAAGCTTGGCTCGAAATATTCTTATTCTCACGTTTGATTCGTCCCATTATCCATTTCGTCAAGGTCTGCTCACTTTGTGTTTCAAAACTGATTGCAACTCCCTGCTTCTGTACCGCCTTAAATAGTTTATTACGCTTATCTACCTCAGACTCCACAAATACAAAAAAGGTCGTTTCTGGAATTGACGCCATATATTCAGCCAAATCCTCCGCCGCATTTTTAAAATATCCGCTATCCTCTATCAGAATCACTCGTCTCTCCGCAAGAAAAGGCATCGTCTCCGCAAAATCAATCACTTCTTTAACATTAATGTCCTTTCCGGTATAGGTAGAGAAGTTCATCGTATCACCGTCTTGGATCAAAGCCTTCAACAGCTTATTTTTATATTGCAATTTCAGATAAGCTTCTTCCCCATATAAAAGATATACTGGGCGAAAATTTCCTGATTTGATATCTTCATCAATTGTTTTCATACCACTGCTCCATCTCTTTTTTCTATTCGCATATGTATTATACACATTTTTCTTCTACCTTTCCAGCACCAACCCATAATGTTATCTGTCCACTCTGATCTGTTCGATACACTTCAACCTCTGGGGCATACATTTCGAATCTCTTTATTGTTTCTGGATGCGGATGTCCATAACGATTCTCTCGACCGCAGGATATAGCTGTCACCTTCGGTTTAATCCCCTCTATAAATTCACCGCAGGAGGACCCATTGCTTCCGTGATGATTGCACTTATAAAAATCTACCTGCAATGAAGAAACTCCAATTTTCTTTATTTTTCCATCTTTCCAACACTGGATAAGTTCCTTCTCTGCAATCTCTGTACTATCCCCCATAAAAATCCCGCTCCACTCATCAAGCTGTATCCATAGCATCAAGGAAGCATCATTAGAAGCTATCTCCTTATCCGCAAGGCTAGGATTTAGACAAAGCACCTTATCCCTTCCCAGTTGCCATCCATCTCCCATTCTCCATATCCTGACTGGAATTTCATGTTCCATTAATCTTTTTGCAAACTCTACATAGTTTGGTGTCTTACTGGTCGCTTCACTGACAACCACACATCGAATATCATAATTTGCCTCTAAAAGCTCCAAAAATCCAGAAATATGATCCTCATCCAAATGCGAAATAAACCAATAATCCATGTGTGTAATCCCCTTCTTTTTCAAGAAAGGAAGAATGCAATAGGTTCCCACATTTTTGATATCCGAGCTACCACCATCTATGAAAAGATTCATCTCTTCAGAGGTTCGCACAAAGATTCCATCCCCTTGCCCGACATCCAATACGCACACCTGAGTTGGTGCCTTAGCCGGAAAAAGAAGAACCAATAGCCCGATGCCCAAAGCAAAATAGCGCAAAAAAGAATACTTGGTTTCCCCGACAACAATTTGCGCTTCTCCTCTCTTTGTCCATGCTAACTGTCTTCGGCATCGTCCCAAATAAAATCCCACACCAAGGATTCCATAAAAAGCCAGTATTTTCCCCACCGCAGGTTGTCCACATATCCAATGCGCTAAAGGAAGGTCTTTTGCAACACCTGTCATAGCATTGTAACATCGTATTCCCGCTTCTGCTACCCACAAGAAAAGGCGAGCCAACCAAGTAAGATGTAGTGTTCCTGTCACACCTCCCATGATTCCCGCAATCACGACTATGCCCAAAGTAGGAAGAACGATAAAGTTCATCCCCATTCCAACAAGCGTAACTTCATAAAACTGATACATAACCAAAGGTAGTACCATTGCCCAAATAGTAATCCCTTGCCATATCTTCTTCTTTGGGAAAATAGTGGTAGCAATCGCCACCGCAACCACTGCCGCAAAAGATAATTGAAAGCCTCCCATATATAGATTGCCTGGATTTTCGAGTAAAAATACGATTGCTACCAGTCCTAGTGCATTCAACATATCGTATGCTTTTCCCAAACAGTCGCCAATAAAAAGTAAAAGTAACATCGCAATGGCTCTTCTTGTACTCACACCATTTCCAACCATAATTCCATACAATATAACCATTATTGCAGCACAAAGCGCAGCCCCATAATATCCAGCACCACGCTTTCGGAGTCTTCGATAAATCCCCATACCAATTATTGCAACATGTAATCCAGAAATTGATAAAATATGGCTCATTCCAGCCAATCGATATTGCTCTTTTGTTATTAAATCAAGATTTGATTTGTCCCCCAATATCATAGTTTCCAATATACCATCCGCTTTTTCTGAAAGGTAATTTCTATATACCAATTTCACTGTTTCCCGATATTGATACAATTTTTCCCGTATCCAATCCGGCCTGCCATGCACACCAATCACCGTCGGTTTTCGAATTGCACACGAAATTTGTTGCATGCGGTAAAAAAGGTAGCGATCAAAATTCCCTTCGTTGCGCGCATGTTCAAATACTTCAATTTTTCCATTTACAGTAAGAGTTTGTCCGATTTCACACACATCGGCATCTAGATAGACAATCGCTCTTTGGATTGCAGTTGTATCAGATGTGACATTTCTGCGATTCTTTGAATCAAGTTCCGCAATATTGTCACTCTTTCGATTAGATTCTGCCATATAGCAGTTCTTTAGATAATATAGATAGTTGTTTGCCTTGTGCTCCTTTTTTTCCACTTCTCCTTGCACGCAAACATAAGTATAGGTCGCCCACGCTTGGTCTTGCTTCGTTTGTCGGATAAGCATACGATGCATCTGCCCATACCCTATTCCAGTAGCAATTCCAAACAATAGAACAACAATTATTTTTGCTTTCCAGTTTGTAAAAAAGGAGCTTCCATATAACGCAAATATTACAATTGCCAATATGCAAGCTCCTTTTTGTGTATACGCATATAGGTTCCCCAGTGTAAGAAGACATGCCAAGCAAACGCATGGTCTTGATTTCACTTCTTTCCCTTCTACTGTAAAGAGACTTCCGTTCCAGTTTCGGACGACTCCTCTTTTATTACATAATTCTCATTCATTGTATACATATTAGATAAGTCATACAAATAACGAAGCTTTCCTTTCGTATCCCCATTGATTGTAATCTGTACTTTATTAACATTTGGCAGTTCCACCAATGAATTTACAATGGAATAGAGCACTACTTCCTCTGAAATAGTCTCATTTTGGTAACGAAAACTATCATCAAAGTTCACATATACAACACCATCTGCAAGTGATACATTAATAATCTTCGTATCGGATGGAATCGTGCCTTGAAGTCCCTTTGTCTTTGGGCCTTCCATCAATTGTTCAATAACAAGCTTTTCGATTGCTACGTTGGAGCTGTAATGAACCACACGTGTCTCCTTCTCTAAAGTTTTTCCGTCACTAGATGCAAAATATAAATTCAACGTTGCACTTAGACTAGAGTTAATCTGTGCTCCAGGATTCTCTAGAAAGCTTTCATTCGACATCGCACCAATCGCATCACCATCTTGATCCACTAACTCTTTTCCATCAACGGTGAAGTGCACCATGGAAACTCCATCAATCTGAATCAATGTTTTCACAATTGCAGCTCTTACCAAAGTTTCCTCTGTCACTTCCATTGCTAAATATCCCTCATTAAAATCAACGGAAATTAAATAGCCATTATAAGATACCCCATTCACCTTAATAGAATCCGCTATTGTTCTACGATATTCTCCCGATTCCGAATCTTCCTTTAGCTTCTCCAAATACTCTTTTGCAAGTTTTTCAACTCCATTCGACTTAGGGGTATAATTCTCTGGAACAATTTTGGTTGCCTCCAGATTCAAATAAAAAACTTTGGTTCCCTCTTTATTTTCCTTTGTACAGCCTGTTAACAATAATCCCATCAACATACAGGCAACCAGCAAAATCGATATACTTTTTCTCATGGTTCCCTCCTATGCGATATAGCTAAGTGGAATACGAACATCAAACGTTGTTCCCTCCCCTAGCACACTATAAACTTTAATTGCACCACGGTGCATCAGAATGGAATTACGCGTAATCGCCAATCCCAATCCTGTTCCACCAATTTCTCTAGAATGTGACTTGTCTACACGATAAAATCTCTCGTAAATATGTTCTAGTGATTCCTCTGGAATCCCCATTCCATTATCTTCAACCTTAAGATACAGATACTGATGGTCTGCATTCAAGGAGACATGTACCCAGCCCTCGCCATCATTGCTGTTGTATTTGATTGCATTCTCAATCAAATTAGTAAATGCGAGTGTCAGTTTCACCTGATCCACATCTGCTGTCACTGGTCGGAAACTCTCCAACACAAGTTCCACCTGTTGTTTGTCTGCAATTGGTTGCAAACGCTTCATAATGGATTCCAGCAATTCATTAATATTAATGGTAGAAATATTCAAATCGGATGCTGACTTGTCCATCTTCACAAGAGACAGCAAATCGTTGATGATACTTGTCTCTCGTTCGATTTCATTCGTGATATCCTCCATAAATTCCTGGTACAATTCCACTGGTGCATCCGGCATACTATTTAAAGAATCCGCTAACACCTTCATGGAAGTTAGTGGAGTTTTAAGTTCATGTGACACATTGGATACAAATTCCTGTCTAGACTCATCCATAACCTTCATTCTTCCAATCAAAGCATTGAATTTATCACATATCATTTCAAATTCACTAAAATCTTTAATTTCAAGGCTATCATCATATCCCGTTTGTATTGCCTCAATGGAATCTGACAACTTGTCAAATGGTTTCACCATAAGGTTCGCAAGGAGAACACTCACAAAAATAATAGCCACTGCACATATTATTTCAACAATAAATGCAACCAGCTGCAAATATTGCAAATTCAGCACAACATTGTCTGTGGAAACACTGATAACCATAGCTCCAAGAACCTCAATCTTATCACTATCTTGCGATAAAATCGGAATTGCCATCTCAATATAGCGGTTCTCCTCATCATAATTCATGGTCTCTTCCTTACGGAAGCTCTTAATTACCTCCTCCGAGATAATCGTTCTTCCTTGGCTAAGATTATAGGTATCATGACAAATTCTCAAATTCTTATCTACGATTAACACACGTCCATCATAGATAGTAGTAAGCATATCAATTTGTCCTTTGATTACAGGAGACTCCTCACCTTCCAACAAATTGCTTGTTGCAATCTGGTTAGAAAGAATTTTGGCCTGACTTAAGACTTCGCTCTCGCGAATGGTAATTGCTCGTGTTTCATAGTTCTTTAAAATGGCAACTCGAAGCACCACCCCCGGCACCACTGCTAGAAACACGCCAATTAGAATGATTTGAAATTTTAAACTGTGAAGAAATTCCTTCAACCGCTTCGTCTTTGACATAACATCGTCCTTTACAAATTACTTCTGACAATAAAAATATCCAACCCCCCATTTGGTGTGCACGTATTTCGGTTCGCTCGGATTGGTCTCGATTTTCTCACGCAAGCGACGCACATGCACATCCACAGTACGGACGTCACCCGGATTATCCATCCCCCAAACACTATGCAAAAGATTCTCACGGCTATATACTTTATTTTCGTTCTTTACCAATAACTCCAACAAATCAAATTCCTTTGTAGTAAGGTTACACTCTCTCCCCAAAATGAAAAGGCGTCGGCTCTCGCAGTCTAACTTCAAATCACCTTTTTCGATTACTCCAGAAGCTTCCTCCTTTTGTCTTCCCCCTGAAGTTCTTCTCATAATGGCCTTAATTCTTGCCTTCACCTCAAGAATATTGAAAGGCTTCGTAATATAATCATCTGCACCATATTCCAAGCCGAGAATTTTATCCATATCATCGCCTTTTGCTGTTAGCATCACAATTGGCATATCGGAAAATTCACGAATCGCCTGGCAGACTTCAAATCCATCCATCTTTGGAAGCATAATGTCTAGCAGGATCATATCATACGTATTCTCTTTTGCCATGTTAAGAGCTTCTTCTCCATCATAGGCGCAGTCCACTTCCATACCATCCTGTTCCAGACTAAAACGAATTCCTTTTACAATCAGTTTTTCGTCATCTACTACTAGCACTTTCTTTGCCATCTCGTCTAACCTCATTTTACCTTAATTGATTCCTTTATTTTTGCATACATGCCTTCCTTAATTCCCGGAATATTCATGATATCCTCTGTTGATTGAAAATTCCCCTGCTTAGACCGATACTGAATAATCTGGTTAGCCTTTGCCTCTCCGATCCCAGGAATAGACATCAATTCTTCCTTTGTGGCTGTATTCAAATTCACTTTTCCATCCGACGCTGTTTCTATTGATGAAGTGCCAAAATCCTTTCCACTCTCCAGTTCTTCCAAAGAAGGCACATATACTTTCTGTCCATCACTTATAACCTCAGCAAGATTCATCGCTTTTGAAGCAGCTGTCTCAAGGAGTCCACCTGCCGCCTGAATCGCATCATTGGCACGTGCGCCCTGTGGTAGCTCATACACCCCAGGTGACTGAACCTGCCCACACACATATACAACGCATAAATCGTTCGTTTTATCAGAAATTGTACTTTCTGTTTGTTCTGTTGTTAATGTGGTAACCTCGGAATCACTAGAACTTAGATAGATTTCCTCTTTTCTTCCACACCCTGAAAAAGCGAAGATGCCTATAAGCAGGCATAATACTATGCTTAGTAACTTTACCTCCTTATACTGCAACAAAGACCAGCACAGTAACGCACCTCTCAGATACTGGTTCAGTTGTGTTGAGGAATTCTTATTTTCTCTCGTAATTTTGCGCATAATAGACGCTCCTTTCTACCAAAATGGAGAAAGGAGTCCCAACGCCCTATCATGATTTTAACGAAAATTTACAAATATTACAAGTGTATTACGGTACTATTTCATGCTAGCCCCCAATATTTGGGGCCTTTATGCACAAATTCCGCTACAAAGAAGCTTAGAACGAAGCAAACACTTCGTCAAGAATTGCTTTCATTTGATCCACATCCTCCTTCTCGATTACAAGTGGAGGAACCAAACGAATCACATTGGAGCCTGCCGATATCACAACCAATCCCTTTTCCAAAGCCTTAGAAACCACCTGTCCAACAGGCACGTCACAAACAAGACCTTGCATATATCCCTTTCCACGCCTTTCAACAAGGAAATCATATTTTGCAATCAACTCATCCAACGCTTTTTCAAAATAAGGCGTTAGTTCCTGTACCTTCGACAAAATGGAAAGTTGCTCATATTGCTCTAAAACAGCAGTCACAGCAGCTCCTACAAATGGATTACCGCCATAGGTCGTTCCATGATCACCAGGAATCAAGGATTGTTTTGCCACTTTTTCTGTCATTAGAAATGCGCCAACCGGAACACCACATCCTAATGCTTTGGCAGCGGTCATAATATCCGGTTTCACTCCATATTCCTGCCATGCAAACATATAGCCAGTCCTTCCCATTCCGCATTGGATTTCATCCAAAATAAGGAGTATATCGTTCGCATCGCAAAGCTTACGTAACTCTGTAAGGAATTTCTTATCAGCCGGATAAATCCCCCCTTCTCCTTGAATGGTTTCCAAGATAATGGCACATGTTTTATCCGTTATCTGTTCCTTCACGCTTTCTATATCGTTGAATTGTGCAAACTTCACCCCTGGAAGAAGTGGGCCAAATGGCTCCTGATAATGTGCATTTCCTGTCACCGAAAGTGCGCCCAGGCTTCTTCCATGAAACGAATGCTGCATCGCAATGATTTCATGTCCAGCATGCCCATCCCTTGTATAAGCATACTTTTTTGTTGCTTTAATTGCCCCTTCGATTGCTTCCGTTCCACTGTTTGTAAAGAAAACGCGATCCATACCGCTCGCCTTAAGAATTTCCTCAGCTGCTGTCATAATCGGCGTATTGTAATACAAATTCGAGATATGCAATAACTGGTCCACCTGCTTTTTTAACGCATTCTTATACGCTTCATTTCCATAACCGAGTGCAGATACTGCAATTCCAGCTGCAAAATCAAGATATTCCTTCCCATCTGTGTCATATAATTTCACACCTTCTCCATGGTCGAACACAACAGGAAAGCGATTATAGGTGTGAAGTAAACTATCCTCGATATGATTTATATACTCCTGCTTATTCATGATAATACTTCTCCTCTTTATCCTTAATTATTGCGGTTCCAACACCCTTGTTCGTAAAGAACTCAAGCAACAGACAATGCGCAATCCTTCCATCCAAAATATGTACTCTTGATACCCCATTATCAATCGCTTCAATACAATTGTTCAATTTTGGAAGCATGCCACCTCCAATATAGCCATCTGCAATTAACTCTTTTGCCTCCGAAACCTTAAGTTCTGAAATTAGAGTATCTGCATCACTTGGGTCTTTATAAACACCTTCAATATCCGTAAGAAATGCCAATTTTTCAGCTTCAACTGAACGCGCAATCGCACATGCTGCATCATCTGCATTAATATTGTAGGAATTAAAAGCATCATCCATTCCAATCGGACAAATAATAGGTAAGAAATCCTTCTCTAACAAATCGAATATAATTTTAGGATTTACTTCCGTAATTTCACCAACAAACCCAATATCCTGCCCATTTGAAAGCTTCTTTTCCACCTTGAGTAAGCCACCATCCTTGCCACTGATTCCTACTGCATTAACTCCAAGCTTTTCCACATTTTGAACCAGGGATTTATTTACCTTATTCAGAACCATTTCCGCAATTTCCATAGTTGCCGCATCCGTTTTACGAAGGCCATTCACAAACTCTGGCCGCATTCCTGCCTTCTCCACCCATTTGCTAATTTCTTTGCCACCTCCGTGAACAATAATTGGTTTAAAGCCAACCAATTTTAAAAGTGTCACATCCTGAATTACACTCTGCTTTAATTCCTCATCCACCATTGCAGATCCCCCGTACTTCACCACAATGATTTTACGATTAAATCTTTGAATATATGGCAAAGCCTCGATTAGCACCTCCGCCTTCGCCATAATTTCGTCCATGCTATTTATTTGAGCCATTCCGTTTACCCTCTTTCTTTTTTCCGCGCCCTACCGCCCAATACATTATCCTACTCAATAAAACTCGTAATGTTTGCTTCATTCAATGTGAAATCGTAATAATTTAAGTCTTCACGAAATTCCCAGCCTTCTCCTTGCCAAAAACGATTTCCCACTTCATTATTCTTAAATGCAATCAATGAAACCTTGTTAATACACTCCTTTTGTAATTCCCGCATACAAAAAACAGCCATTGCCTTCCCAATTCCGTGCTTTCGACACGCTTCTTTCACACATACATGATAAAAGCACCCTCTTCTTCCATCATGACCACATAGAATAGAACCGATAATTTGATTTTTGTCGTCGATTGCAACCACGCTGGTGTTCGGATTTCGTTCAATAAATCTTCGTACCCCATCTTTCGAATCATCAATGGAACGTATTCCAAAACCATGTATGGACATCCAAAGCTGGTGCACCTCATCATAATCGTCTAACTGCATTTTCTTGATGTTATAAGTTAATTCTTCATTTAACATTTTACTTTTTCCTTATTATAATATAATTCCTAACCTCTTACTATGGAAACATAGGAGCAAACGCTAAGCCTTCTGTTTCCGGTAATCCAAATAATAAATTCATATTCTGCACTGCCTGCCCAGCTGCGCCTTTTACCAAATTATCAATCGCTCCCATCATGATAATTCTACCAGTTCTCTCATCTATTACAAAATTGATATCGACGTAATTGCTGCCTTCCACCCATTTTGTTTCCGGATATACGCCTTGATCCAAAACCCTAATAAATTTTTCGTCTGCATAATATTTATTATATATAGATTTAACTTCTTCATATGTAGGTAATTGACCTTCTTTGTTCGGAACAAGTTTCGCATATTCGGTTGCAAGAATTCCTCGATTCATAGGTACAAGATGTGGAGTAAAATTAATCATTATTTTCTCCCCTGCAGCATACCCCAATTGTTCTTCAATCTCTGGGGTGTGTCTATGGCTTGCCACTCCATATGCCTTCATATTCTCATTCACTTCGCAAAATAAATTGCCAGTCTTGGCGCCTCTTCCGGCTCCTGAAGTTCCAGATTTTGCATCGATAATTAGTGAATCTGTCTCTATAATACCTTCCTTCACCAATGGATAAGCTGTTAATATAGAACACGTCGTATAGCATCCTGGGTTTGCAATCAAACGTGCTTCTTTTATTTTTTCGCGATTCACTTCGCACAATCCATATACAGCTTCTTTAATAAACTGTGGACTCTTATGCTCTATTCCATACCACTTTTCATATATTTCTACATCTTTTAGTCGATAATCAGCACTTAGGTCAATTACCTTCACCTTCTTTAAAATATTCTCTGTAAGTAATCCTGCTAAAAAGCCTTGCGGAGTTGCTGTAAAAATAACGTCCACCTGCTCTGCTAATTCTTCTATATTATCATCCATGCATTTTGCATCTACAATTTCAAAAAAATTTTGATACACAGATGCGTATTTCTGATCCACATAGCTGCGGGAACCATACCATTGAATGGTAACCTCTTTATGCTGGATTAGAATTCGAACCAGTTCCGCACCTGCATAGCCGGTTGCCCCGATAATTCCTACCTTTACCATTTCCTTGCCTTCTTTCTTTTCATAATATACATTTTTTGTTTGCATAATTATACATGTTATTCATTCTATATGCAACCCGTTTTTTGTAATTTTATTCATCTCCCATCATATATACTCGAAATATCTTTCTTGTGCCCACCGCTTTTTCCTTGTCTTTTTCGCGTGTTTCGCCTATAATTTTCCTTTCATTGTGCATAATATACACTCGCGCAAGCTTTTATGCATTATCAATGTATAATTTTACACTTGCATATTATTCACGCTTGATGTATATTGTCTGTAAGTTGTTTTACATATTCTAATAATATTTTGGAAAAGCAAACAAAACTATAATAGCAAGATAAAGGAGAGGAATTATTATGAAGGAAAAAGTTATTTTGGCGTACTCAGGCGGACTCGATACAACCGCGATTATCCCATGGCTCAAAGAGAACTATGATTATGAAGTAATCTGCTGTTGTGTTGACTGTGGACAGGAGGATGAATTAGACGGACTCGAGGAAAGAGCGAAGCTCTCCGGCGCCTCCAAATTATATATAGAAGATATCACAGATGATTTCTGCGACAATTATATTGTTCCTTGCGTTCAGGCTGGAGCTGTATACGAGAACAAGTATCTTCTCGGCACTTCAATGGCTCGTCCAGGTATTGCAGCCAAATTAGTAGAAATAGCAAGAAAAGAAGGCGCTACTGCAATCTGCCATGGTGCTACCGGAAAAGGAAACGACCAAATTCGTTTCGAACTTGGAATTAAAGCACTTGCACCAGATCTTAAAATCATTGCAGCATGGCGTGATGACAAATGGGATATGGATTCCCGCGAGTCAGAAATCGCTTATTGCAAAGCACACGGAATCGATTTACCATTCTCTGCTGACCAATCCTACAGTCGCGATCGTAACTTATGGCATATTAGTCATGAAGGCCTCGAGCTTGAGGATCCAGCAAATGAACCAAACTATGATCACCTTCTTGTTCTTGGAGTGTCTCCTGAGAAAGCACCTGATGAAGGAGAATATGTTACTATGACCTTTGAAAAAGGCGTACCTACTTCTGTAAACGGAAAGGGAATGAAGGTATCTGACATCATTCGTGAATTAAATGCTCTTGGTGGTAAACACGGAATTGGAATTGTCGACATCGTAGAAAACCGCGTTGTAGGTATGAAATCTCGTGGTGTTTATGAGACCCCAGGCGGAACCATTCTTATGGAGGCACATGCCCAGCTCGAAGAACTAGTGCTTGATCGAGCTACTATGGAAGTGAAAAAAGACATGGGAAATAAGATGGCACAAATTGTATACGAAGGAAAATGGTTCACTCCACTTCGTGAAGCCGTACAGGCATTTGTTACTTCCACTCAGGAATATGTTACAGGAGAAGTAAAATTTAAGCTTTACAAAGGAAATATTATCAAAGCTGGAACCACCTCTCCATATTCTCTTTACAGCGAGTCTCTCGCAAGCTTTACTACAGGTGATTTATATGATCATCACGATGCCGAGGGCTTTATTACCCTCTTCGGTCTTCCACTCAAAGTACGCGCGATGAAAATGCAGGAAGCAGACCAGAAATAATCAGATAGAGCAATCCTCCTTAGTCGCTCTACATTATAGAATAAAAAGGCGTTGAACTCTCCATATCCTACGGAGATAATTCAACGCCTTTTCCTTTTAATATTCGTCTAAGAAATGATGCACTACTCCATCCTTCTTATACGCTATTACTGTATTTAAATTTACATTTTCAACACTCTTGAAAATATTCGATTCAATATATGGATTAATTCTCTTCAAATCACGAATCAGATGCTTAATTTCCATACGTTTTGATTCCGAATGTCCATCCGCATGGCACGTAGTACATGTATCTGTAAACTTACATGCACATTGGATAAAATGTAAATCATTGTAATCTCGCCAATGAATAATATCATCCTCTCGAATCAAATACAATGGACGAATTAATTCCATCCCTTCAAAATTCGTACTATGTAATTTTGGCATCATAGTTTGCACCTGTGCACCATACATCATACCCATCAAAATGGTTTCTATCACATCATCATAATGATGTCCCAACGCAATTTTATTACATCCAAGCTCTTTCGCTTTGCTATAAAGGTGTCCTCTTCGCATACGCGCACACAAATAGCAAGGAGACTTCTCTATATCATAAACCGCATCAAAAATGTCGCTTTCAAACACGGTAATTGGAATATCCATCATCTTTGCATTGTTCTCTATAACAGCTCGATTTTCTTTGTTATACCCCGGATCCATCACAAGATAAACCAATTCAAAATCAAACTTATTATGACGCTTCAATTCCTGGAAAAGCTTTGCCATCAGCATAGAATCTTTTCCACCGGAAATACAAATTGCCACCTTATCACCTGGCTGTAACATTTCATATTCATTAATTGCTTTCGCAAATCTGCTAAAAAGCTGTTTATGAAATTTCTTACGAATACTCAATTCAATCTGTGCATTACGCTCTTTCGCATCCTCTTCTTCAGAAACAGCGGATTGCATCTCGTGCATTAACCAACGCAAATATCCACCCTCAAGATGCGAAGTCGTTAGACCTAAAGCATTTTCAAACAGCTCCACTGCATCTGCACTCACTTCACCCTTTTGGCAATATATAATTAATGCACGCTCTTTTGCGTATGTTTCTATAGTTTCCCAAGGCAACTGGCAACGTTCTACCAATAGTTGCTTAAGTTGTGTAACACGTATTTCTTCAGTTTTATCTTGCTCCCAAATTGTATTCAAAAGCTCATACGGAATGTTCTTTGCATTAGATATATATCCATAATGAAAGCTTCCCTGATCTCGAATGTCAATCACAAGAAGCTTCGCACTATCTAATTTAGCAAATTCATTCACTGAAATTAGTTTATTCATATATTAGCCACCTAAACGAATCATTTCATCAATACAACGTTTTGCTTTCACACGCACTTCGTCGTCAAGTTCAATCACTTCACCACCTACGCCCTTACAGCAGTTCAATACATCTACAAGTGTAGTTGCCTTCATATTATGGCAAACGCAATCCTTAGAAAGCGGATAGAACTTTTTATCTGGAAGTTCCATCTGTAAATGTGTTGTAATACTATTTTCAGTACCAATAATAAATTCTTTTGCTTCGCTATTTCTTGCAAAATTCATAATACCCGTTGTCGAACCAGCATAGTCTGCATGTTTTACAACGCTTGGCAAGCACTCAGGATGAACAAGCAATAATGCATCTGGATGTTCTTTCTTTGCTTTCAGGACATCCTTTTCGCTCATTCGTACATGTGTTGGGCAACCGCCCTGAAGAAGCTTGAACTCCTTCTCTGGTAACTGATTTGCAATCCACTCACCTAAATTACAGTCTGGGATAAAAAGAATCTTGTCTGTATCAAGCTGAGAGCAAATCTTAAGTGCAGAGGAACTTGTCACACACACATCACAGATTGTCTTTAATTCTGAAGTTGTGTTGATGTAAGCAACCACT
This sequence comes from Agathobacter sp., assembly GCA_045641745.1. Taxonomy (GTDB): domain Bacteria; phylum Bacillota; class Clostridia; order Lachnospirales; family Lachnospiraceae; genus Roseburia. Next base: position 18,780 of record JAZUHO010000089.1, read on the forward strand.
TTATAATCTGGATTTGCTGCCTTCACAGCAGAAATCATCTCAACATCCATTTGCTCTGCCATCGGACAGCCTGCAACCCCATTGGAAAGAAGAACGGTCTTCTCTGGCGAAAGAATCTTAACTGTCTCTGCCATAAAACGTACGCCACACATAATAACCGTCTTTGCTGTAGTTGTAGCAGCTTTACAAGCTAATGCATAGCTATCTCCTGTAAAGTCAGCCACTTCAATAATCTCTGGATTCTGATAACAATGTGCCAAAATGCATATGTCATTTTCCTTTTTTAAACGAATAATTTCGTCCTGTATATCTCTTATAGCCATAAATACTCCTTATGTGTATTATTGCACACTTCGAAAAAGCGAAGTCTTTTGCAACTTTATTTTATTCTTTAAATTAACCTTGTAAGCCTCTAGACTACCGATTCATATCTTCAACAGCGATATCATAGATTTCACTTTTGAAATTCTTACAAAAATACTCGTTAATTGCATCCTCGTCTAAGTTACGTCCTTCAATCAACAATTGTGTATATTACACTTGCAACGCTCATTATATCATATCCTAGTAAATAACTTAAGTATAAAAATATCCAATTTTCTTTCCAGATATGGTAAGCTTTTCACATCTTGCAACAAAAAGCAAAACAAAAACCCCAAATCTTGCCTTCGCAAAATCTGAGGTTATTCAAGCAGGGGATGAGAGAATCGAACTCCCACCAAAGGTTTTGGAGACCCCTATCATACCATTTGACCAATCCCCTATTTAAGCAATCATTTTCGACTGCTCTATTATTATAAATAAATTCCGATATTCACACAATAGTACAATATACCTAATTGTTAAAATTCATTTTTTGCATTTTTCCATCAACGGTACAGTACTTCAAATTCTTCACAAACTACCAGGCAAGAAGGAGCAAATGTTAATCCTACATGTTCAAGCTCCCAGGAAAAGAATTCTTCGTGCACTTTTCTCCAATGTGCGAGACTAAGATCTCCTTCTCCCTCTTTACGAGCGTGTTCCTCTGTCACCTCAGAAAACGGAATAATGGATACTTTTGTTGTTTTGATAACAGCCTTTGCACAATTATTGGAATCTAAAATTATACTATATGCCCCTTCTTCTGGAATTGGCTCACTCGCATCAAGTTCATATACGTCATACGCAGACGAAGTTCCTGTTTTTTTCCCTTCTAATACTAATTGCACAAGTTGATCAGGTGCTTCTCCAAAAGCCCACGCTTCATATTTCGTTGATTCCGCAATCCCCTTTTCATTGCAAAATGCACTCCACATTTCTTTATCTGTCATAATTTACCTCCATATGAATTCAATCAGCTTTCTGAATTAAATTCATCAATACAGTTTGAAAATCATTTTTCAAACTTTTCCTCCAAGCCTTCATTAACAAGTGACCTATAAAGAATAGCACATTTATACTATCTTTTTCAACACAAAAAAACTTGAAGCATACACTTCAAGTTTCTAGCAGGGGATGAGAGAATCGAACTCCCACCAAAGGTTTTGGAGACCCCTATCATACCATTTGACCAATCCCCTATATTTCATTGGTAATACCTTCAAAATTTCATACTGAACAACATCTTAGTGAATCTAAGCAAGTTTTGTAAGTTCTGTAAGCACTCCATGCTTACTTGGCACAACATTTGCTTTGCAAATATTAGACAATTGGTCAAGCCTTCGACCGATTAGTAACACTCAGCTCCACATGTTACCATGCTTCCACCTCTGCTCTATCTACCTTGTAGTCTTCAAGGGGTCTTATCTCCTTTTAGGAGGGGAAATCTCATCTTGAGGGGGGCTTCACGCTTAGATGCCTTCAGCGTTTATCCCGTCCGAACTTGGCTACTCTGCCATGCCGTTGGTCGACAACA
>JAZUHO010000090.1:0-3125 GCA_045641745.1 Agathobacter sp.
ATGTTCGGTCAAAATCAGAATTGAACATCGCGAATGCATTATATAAGAGAGGAATCCCATATAAATATGAATGTCCATTAAAGCTAAGTAATGGAGCAATCATTTATCCAGATTTTACAGTCCTAAATGTGCGTGAGAGAAAAACCGTATATTGGGAACATAGAGGAATGATGGATGATAGAGACTATGCAAGGCATACGGTAGCGAGAATGAAAGAGTATATGAAAAATGACATCTATTTGGGAGACAACCTAGTTATCACAGAGGAAATAGCGACGCTTCCACTTGGAACGAAAGAAATTGACGCGGTGATACAACATTATCTAATATAATAGGAAAACAATTATAGTGAACCACAAATAATTTATCTATGAATGCAAAAGAAATTTGAATTGAAATGCAAAAAGTAATTTAGATTGAAATGCAAGTGGAAATTTAGAGTGGACCGCAAACAAATTGACAAATTCCAACAAAACTAGCATAATGGCAAAGGGAAATGAAATGTAGTGCAAATATCGCAAGATATTAACACTCCCACTTCTTTTGCATGATGGGAGTATCACTATAAGAAAAATAAGTTAGTTGAGGTTATTTTAATGAAGAAATTAGGTATTATTTTTGATATGGATGGAACACTGTGGGATTCCGCAGAGAACGTGGCAAAATCATGGACAGAAAAGATACATGAGCATGGCTATACAGACCAGGTGATAACGGGGGCCGATGTGCAAGGGGTTATGGGCTTACCAATGGATAAGCTAGCAAACATTTTGCTAACCTTTGCAGAACCAGAGAAAAGAATGTTCCTTTTAGATGAATGCGGAGCGCATGAAATTGATTATTTGCGAATCCATGGGGGAACCTTATATCCAAATTTACGAGAAACCATGGAAAAGTTAAAGGAAAAATATCATTTGTATATTGTAAGTAATTGCCAGAGTGGATATATAGAAGCTTTCTTGGACTATTACAAATTCCATGATTTATTCGAAGATATCCAGTGTTATGGAGACAATAAATTGCAAAAAGGCGACAATATTGCGCTAATCTGTGAGAGAAATCAATTGGATGATGCTGTCTATGTGGGAGATATTCAGGGCGATTATAATGCAACCATGCAGGCAGGAAAGAAATTTATTCATGCAGCATATGGATTCGGAACTGTTGATGCGGACGTGGCGCGCATAGAAGCACTTTCTGATTTGCCAGATGTGGTAGCAAGTGTATTTGCACAGGATGCGGAGTAAACTTTTATAAAATAAAAAAGCGTGTCAAAATGAAGGGACCCGATTAGTCAAAATGTACAAATTTTGATTTTTCGGGTCTATTTATATTGCACCATATAAAATACGATTAGATGCACTAATAAGTGGGAGTAATGTACCATTTTAAAGTAATAAATAAATTTGTACAATTGCCGTAGAGTTACATGATATCTTATGAAAAGGAGACATACAATGTTAGAAAAAATGTTTAAACTCGAACAAAATAATACAAATGTAAGAAAAGAAGTTGTTGGTGGTATTACTACTTACATGACAATGGCTTACATTCTTGCAGTTATCCCTGCAATTTTATCAGCATCCGGAATGGATTCACAAGCAATCTTGATGGCTACTGCAATCGCAGCATTCATCGGAACACTTGTTATGGCACTTATGGCAAACTACCCATTTGCTTTAGCACCAGGACTTGGTCTGAATGCATACTTCGCATATACCGTTTGTGGAAGTATGGGATACACATGGCAGATAGCACTTCTTGCCGTATTTGCGGAAGGTATTATCTTTATTATCCTTTCACTTACCAATGTGCGTGAGGCTATTTTCAATGCAATTCCAATGCAGTTGAAAAAAGGCGTATCTGTTGGTATTGGATTGTTTATCGCATTTATCGGACTTCAGAATGGACATGTTGTTGTAGATAGCGCAACACTTGTATCACTTGTTAATTTTAGAGAGAACTTCCATACAGTTGGAATCGCAGCTTTACTTTGCATCGTAGGATTGATTATTATTTCAATTCTCCATGTAAAACATGTCAAAGGTGGAATCTTAATCGGAATCCTTATTACATGGGTACTTGGTATCGTATGTGAGTTAACAGGTCTTTATGTAGTAGATGTAGAGAACGAGTTCTACTCATTGATTCCATCATGGGCAGGATTTGATCTTGGAGCAATCGGAAGCACATTTGGACAGTGCTTTAAAGCAGATGTTTCTACCATCAAACCATTTGAATTTGTTGCAATCATTTTATCATTCTTATTCGTAGATATGTTTGACACCATTGGAACATTAATTGGTGTTGCAAACAAAGCAAATATGTTAGATGAGGAAGGTAAGCTTCCAAGAATCAAACAGGCATTACTTGCTGATGCAGTTGCTACATCTGCAGGTGCAATCCTTGGAACATCAACAACTACAACCTTCGTAGAAAGCTCAGCTGGTGTTGCTGAAGGCGCTAGAACAGGACTTGCTTCTGTTGTAACAGGATTATTGTTCTTAGTATCAATCTTCCTTGCACCAATCTTTACAACAATTCCAGGATTTGCTACAGCTCCAGCACTTATCTTCGTAGGATTCTTAATGGTAAGCGCTGTAACAGAAATCGACTTTAACGATTATACAGAAGCGATTCCAGCATATATCTGCTTAATCGCAATGCCACTTACTTACAGCATTTCAGAAGGTATTGCATTTGGAACCATTTCTTATGTATTAATCAATGTATGTACAGGAAAAGCAAAAAAAGTTGCTCCACTTATGTACATTCTTGCCGTATTATTTGTACTTAAATATATCTTCTTATAAGAGGCAGAACGAAGCTGTTCAAAGGCGTTACTTGCAAATGAAACGATTGGAAACAGAAGATATGGCGGGGAAGCCGAAAGCTTAATGATATTAGAAAAAGCGACAAGGTCGCGGAATAAGAATCGCACATAATGAAATCAAAAAATAAGCATTCTCTTTACTGATAGTAAGGAGGATGCTTATTTATATTATACGTAAAGACTGTTTATACTATGTAGATATTCTTGCGAGGCAGAGTCTCCTGCCCAGAAAATTTAGAGCCAAGCTTCCAGTAAAAACAGAGTCACTATGTTTAAAAGTATATATATTATG
>JAZUHO010000091.1:0-5126 GCA_045641745.1 Agathobacter sp.
CGATGGAAATTATGCAGAAGCAACAGTGGTAGAAAAAAGTGCCACCGGAAAAGCTGCAACTGTATTGGCAGAGCTTCCAAGTAACGAAGCATATATTGCTGTGAAGGTGCAACCAGAACTTGACTTTGGCGCAATGCATAATCCATTGCTTGATGCGAGAATTAAGATTAATTATGCAAGTATGAAGTACATGTCTGAGGAAACTACACTTCCAGCTTTAAAGGAGGATGTAACGGAAAATCAAAAAGAGGAAAAAGGCGAAGAAAAGAACGATAAGACAGCGCAAAGTACCAGAAGTGATGTTACAAATACCACATCCTTAAAAGATACAAATGGCGTGCTAAAAGCAGGTACTACCATGAAAGCATATGTACTTACGGGTGGTACTCAATATGAGCTAGCAACTGCACTTGTAAAGAAGAGTGGTAAGGATTCAAAATGTGCAGTTATGGAGATTGACTTGCAGAATGAAGAGGGTGAGGTTCACCAGTTAAGTGGAAAAGTAGCTGTGACAGTGGATGCTCCATGGACTCTAGAAATGGGAAAAACATTTGCGGTATATCGTGTAGATGAAGAGAATGCGACTCTAGTAGCCTGTGACACTTCTTATTCTAATGGCAAGATTTCGTTTGAGACCAATCATTTCTCGACCTTTGTATTAGTAGAGGAGATGGCTGCAAAAGCTCCAAAAACTGGTGATCAGGCACCAATAGCGCTACTTGTATTGCTAGGAATCATTGGTAGTGCAACTGTAGGCGTGAGCGTGAGAAAAAACAAGAAAATACGTACATTCGGCAGTATGAATAGATAATATTTATGGACGACTTGCGAAGTTGTGCAGATTGTGCTAAAATCTCTATATATTTAGTATATAGGAGATGAAAGCGATGACTGATGTAGGCTTTTTGGTAGCATTCTTTGCACTTATTCTTCTCGTAGTTGTAGTTGCAGTAATCGCTGTTGTATCAGCGGTGTCTGGAGCGGTTGCAGGTATCGTAGATGAAGAAGATGACGAAGAATAAAAGAAATCTGTTAACAATTGGATAAAAGAATGAACGAGGGAAGAACTGTGTAAAAGTATGTGACTTTTATGCAGTTCTTTTTGTATAGAGAAAAGATATAAACAAAAAGCTATAGAAAAACCCATTTGCCTTGGATAAATATTTTACAAGCCGAAGAGGTTGCAGTTGTTCGAATGTTTTGCGACAAATTTGAGATTGTATAACAGGAATGCAAAAATGGAAGAAAAAGGCAGACAACGCTTGACTTTTGGGATTGATTTGCTAAAATTTTGAATGTGCGTATGCCTTATGAACGTGTGAAAAAACGATGCGTCATAGGGACGTACTTTTATGAAAATGAGTAGGTAGATATTGACACAAAATAGAATAGAAAAATCGGGATGCTTGGACGTAAAGCTACCAAAGGGGAAGAGTATAAAGGATTTAGGAGGAAATTGAGTAATGAAGAAGAAGGAAAACTAAATAGGTCATCAGGAAAGGAAGCTATTGAGAAAGGAGGCCTGCCTGATGGCGGGAGCGTGCAGCTAATATGGTGCACGTCTATTAAGTATGTACTTTTTTAGAAAGAAAATTAGCCGGGAGATTTCGGCTCTTATCACATTGATTTCTATTTTATGTGTCACTACCTTATACTTCGTATCGGACTACAACTTGACTGGGGTAATGACACAGTCAGCTACGGATAATATATTAACTTCACTGAATTCCCAAACGCAGATTATTGAAGAGTATATTGCAGGCGCAGAGAGTGCGCTTTCTACTTTTGCACAAAGTGGCGAATTAATTGAAGCAATTAAACATCCAGAAGAAAAAGAAAAAGTGACAAAAGCACAAGAGTATACGACACGCTTTTTTAAAACCTTAAAGAATTGGGAAGGTATTTATCTCTGTGATTGGTCGTCGAAGGTAATTACGCATCCCGCACCACCGGTGGTAGGACGAGTCATGCGAGAAGGCTCGGCACTGGAAGAACTACACCAAAAGATGCTTAGTGCAGACAATCATATGTATAACACTGGGATTATGGAATCTCCTGCTTCAGGAGAACTGATTATTTCTATGTATACACCTGTAATGGATGAGGGAGAAATTATAGGATATGTTGGCGGAGCAACACTTGCAAGTGGAATGCAAGATGTATTAGATAAGACTTCTACGGAGGGACTCAAACAAACAGAGCTCTCCTTGATTAATCTCAACAATCAATTGTACATTTTTGATCCGGAAACAGATTTGATTAATACAGAGGTGGAAAAGCAATCGCTGAAGCAGATTATGTCCGAGGCAAATGGGGGCCAACTTACAGGAACCTTACGCTTCCAAGAGAATGGAGAAGCCTATTTTTCTGTATATAAGGTTCTTGAGGACAAAGGCTGGGCACTAGTAATACGTGATAAGGAAGATGATATTTTTGGCGCAGCATATAAGAGCAGGAGAACGCTTAATTTCATTTGCTTGGTGGTGATTATTCTTTTGTCCTTGCTTTCACGAATTATGATAGGACTTGAGTTAAAACCACTTTCTAAGGTGATTCAGGCTATTGAACGGATAGAAAAGCTGGATCTTGCGCATAACGAAGAATTGATGAAATGCGCAGGAAAAAGAAACGAGGTCGGACAGATTGCACATGCAATGCTATCTTTAAAGGGAACCTTTGAGCAAATCATTGGTACGTTAAATAATTGTTCAGTTTCCTTAACCGAAAGCTCGGAAACCATGGAAGAAATCTCGGCAGATTTGCTGGAAAGCATAGAGAACAATGCGGCAACAACGCAAGAATTGTCTGCAGGTCTGTTAAATACCAATGAATCCATCGATAATATGACGGAAGAGATTACGCTGATGAAGAAGCTGACAGGTGGAATTGAGGATTGCGTTAGAAAAAGCAATGAAGAAAGTGATCAGCTGACGAAAGCCGCAAAGAATATGAACCAGATGGCGATTGAGGCTGTAGAGACCAGCTCATTTAAGATAGAAGAGACGAGAGTGCATGTGCAGGAGGCTCTGTGTGAGCTTCGCGCATTAGAGCAGATTAATGAAATGACTAAGAAGATTCTGGACATCACAAGTCAAACCAATTTGCTCTCACTGAATGCTTCTATAGAAGCAGCCAGAGCAGGGGATGCAGGAAAAGGCTTTGCGGTTGTCGCGGATGAAATTGGAAAATTGGCCAATAGCTCGTCGGAAACCGTAGGAGAGATTCAGAGAATTTGCAATGTCACCAACATGAGCGTAGAAAAGGTACAATCCTGCTTTGCAGATATTATGGAATTTTTGGAAAGTGATATTGAAACACAGTTTCATAGCTTTGCAGATACAGCGAAGGTGTACGAGTGTGAGGTAGAGGAAATTAGAGAGTCTATTGAGGCAATACAGAAACAAACCGATGCAGTGGTAGAATCTGTTTCCCATATTATGGAACAGATGAATATGATTAGTGTCGCTGCGAATGACAATACGATGGGGGTTGACGACCTTGTTGCGAAAAACGACCATACGGTAGTACATATCGATAAGGTAATCTATACATCAAAAGAAAACAAGGATAATGCATATTTGCTGCATCAAATTATTGACCGGTTTTCTCTACCAGAAGAGGTAGAGGGTATTCCGGAATCAGAATTGATCTTGCGGAAATATGAAGTTTCCAACCTAGTGGACGAAGAGAAGGATGAACCATCTGGTTTGCCATCAATGGGAAAATAGAAGAATGCTGATAGCAGAGAACTGAATAACGATAGAAACAAAAGCATTAGAACAAGAGATTGCGCAGTTGCGCAATCTCTTGTTTATTATTTAACAAAATGATAAAAGTAATTCTCAACAAAAAACGAAGCGTGTTATTGTAAAATAAGTCAATTGTCAGTGAAAGCATTGCCGTGATAAACTGAATACATATCAAAACAACCGATTGCGCAATTTGCCATAGAATTTCGCTTTTTCTCACGGGAAATGGAATTGAGAGAGCGGGAATTTCCAGGATATGGCGGGGAATGTGCGAAGGGGATGTGACGGATATAAAGGAGGAAAAGGAAGATGAAGAAAATGTGTAAGCGTACAGTGAGCGGCTTGCTTGTTGTACTGATGGCATTGTCAATGGTTTTGACATGCCCAAGGGAAATGCGCATTGGGAAAGCAGCTGCAGAACAGCTTCTTTCAGATGCAGATTTCACAGGCGATTTGTGGGCAGATGGAATTTGGAGTTTGACACCATCTACGTGGGATAATACGGATTTTGGATATAAATCCTACAGTGATGACGAGTGGTTACATCCAACAGAGGAATGTAAGACTTCAGGTTTTAAATTTTGGATGCAGGATGCAGGATCTGCAGCTTTAGTACAGAATGTTTCGGCATTGAAGGCTGGAACTTATCGTGTTACTACAACCTACGAGGGAGAGAAAGCAGCAATTCAACTTACACTCGGAGAGAAGAAATCGAATTCTCAGGTTTTACAGGGATATGATCAGTGGTCTACACAGGCTGCAACATTTAAAGTAGAGGAAGACATGGAAAATGTTTCTGTAGGAATTCTTATTTCTTTGGAAGCAGGAGGCTATGGTTGGATTGATCATGTATATCTAACTCCTGTTGCGGAAGGTGAAGAGGCAGAAGAAACGGAAGTAATTCCAACACCAGTAGATTCCTCTGTTACGGTAGCGTATAACAAGGATGTGAAGGATGACTTTATGACAGGTCTTGACATTTCCTCTTACATCAGTGAGAAGGAGAGCGGCGTAAAGTTTTACGACTTTGACGGAAAAGAACTAGATGATCAAGGTTTCTTCAATTTCTTAAAAGAGAATGGAACGAACTATATCCGTATTCGTGTATGGAATGATCCATACGATAGTGAAGGACATGGCTATGGTGGTGGAAACAATGATTTAGCGAAAGCTATTCAGATGGGAAAATGGGCAACTAACGCAGGAATGAAGGTTCTTATTGATTTCCATTATTCTGATTTCTGGGCAGATCCAGCGAAACAGTCTGCACCAAAGGCATGGGCGAATATGGGAATTGCAGATAAGGCAAATGCTGTAAAAGCCTATACAAAAGAAAGCTTAGAAGAACTTTTAAAAAATGGCGTAGATGTAGGAATG
>JAZUHO010000092.1:0-23598 GCA_045641745.1 Agathobacter sp.
TTTTTTATATAACAGGGGGATAACGACTTGAAACTAAATACAAAACAGACGATTAGAATTGGCTTCGCCTTTTTATCTATCTGCGCATTTTGGCAGATGTATAACAGTGTAATTCCGCTAATTCTGACAAACACATTTCAGATGAATGAGTCCATTTCAGGAGCCATTATGGCGGCGGACAATGTGTTAGCGATATTTTTGCTTCCGCTTTTTGGTGGACTTTCCGACAAATGTAACACGAAGATAGGAAGACGTAAACCATTTATCCTGTGTGGAACTGTGGTTGCAGTATTTCTAATGCTGTTAATTCCATATTTGGACAATCAATATTTCGCAGATCCGAAAATGAGCACAAAGATTGCATTTATCTGTGTACTGGGATGCCTTTTGGTTGCTATGGGAACCTATCGAAGCCCAGCTGTAGCGTTAATGCCAGATGTGACACCAAAGCCACTTCGAAGCAAAGGAAATGCGATTATCAACTTGATGGGAGCAGTTGGTGGAATTCTTTACCTTTTAATTGCCAGCGTTCTTTATTCAAAGAACAAGACAGAGGGCTTAGCACACGTAAATTACATGACGCTCTTTTTGGTAGTGGCAGGAATTATGATTATTTCACTGATTGTAATTGTGTTCTTGGTGGATGAGGTGAAGCTTCATAACGAGCTAGAGGCGTATGAGGAAGCACATCCAGAAGAAGATTTAATGGAAAAAAGCGAAGATGGTAACGTGCATCTTCCAAAAGAGGTAAAGCGTAGCTTAATCTTCTTACTATTTTCTATTGCGTTATGGTTTATTGGATATAATGCGGTAGAGACTTGGTTTACCACCTTTGCAAATCATATGTGGAACATGAGTCTAGGAGATGCCTCAAGATGCCTTACAATTGCTACGGGTGGCGCAATTCTTTCCTACATACCAATTGGACAGCTTGCAAGTAAGATTGGACGTCGCAAAACAATTATGAGTGGTGTGGCATTCCTTACCACTTGCTTTGTACTTGCTTTCGTATATACGCTATTTGCAAGCAATTTCCATCCAGGATTGTATGTTTTATTTGCAATTGTTGGTGTTTCGTGGGCTGCGATTAATGTAAATTCATTGCCAATGGTTCTTGAAATGTGTAAGGGAAGCGAAGTTGGAAGATTTACAGGATATTACTATACTTTCAGTATGGCAGCACAGATTGTGACGCCAATTATTGCAGGAACTTTGTTAAATAAAGTTGGATATACGTCGCTATTTCTATATGCAGCAATTTTTGTGTTCGGATCCTTCCTTACCATGTGTATGGTAAAACACGGAGACAACAAGGTTGAAGCAAAAAGAGGATTGGAAGCATTTGACGTAGAAGATTAAAGAAACATGAAAAGGAGCATCAATTCTTCCGTGAGGACAAGAATTGATGCTTTTAACGTACAAACGCATAAAGTAAAGAAACAGAAAGCTGCAAGACACAGAATACAAGGCAGCAGAAAGTTGAAAGACGCAGAATGCAAAGCAGTAGATAACTGCAAGATACAGAGTGCAAAGCAGTAGAAAACTACAAGGTGCAGAATATAAGCTGCAAGTGGTTAGGATATTAGGAGGAATTGATATGTTTGAAAATTTTAGAAAAACAACAAAACAGCCTTTAGTTTGGGCACACAGAGGAGCATCCGGATACGCACCAGAGAATACGATGGTAGCGTTTGAGAAGGCAATTGCCATGGGTGCAGATGGTATCGAATTGGACATTCATTTGACGAAGGATGGACAAATTGTGGTAATTCATGATGAGTGGATTGACAGAACCAGCGATGGAAAGGGTTGGGTAAAGGATTATACACTTGAGGAGTTACGCAAGTTTGATTTTAATCAGCAATTCCCGGAATATGGCAGACAGGAGATACCAACACTCCGTGAAGTGCTGACGTTGATAAAACCAACACAGCTTGTGATTAATGTGGAAATCAAAACGGGAATTGTATTTTACCCAGGAATTGAACAGATGGTAGTGGATATGGTGAAGGAGTTTGATATGGAGGATCGCGTGCTATACTCTTCCTTTAATCATATGACATGCAAACGTATGCATGAAATTAAGCCAGATTGCTATGTTGGAATTCTATATGCGGATGGAACAATTGATATGCCTGATTATGCAAAAAAGCATGGAGCCAACGCGCTTCATCCAGCTTTATATAATTTACAGTATGAAGGTGTGCTTCAGCAGGCAATGCAGAATGGATTGGACATCAATGCATGGCCAATCAATGAGAAAGAACATATGATGATGGCCTGCCAGTTTGGAATCAATGCGATGATTACAAATTATCCAGATCTTGCAAAACAAGTCGCTGTTGAGACATGTAAATAAATCACCGAAGTGGAGTAGCATGAAACCACCGAAGCGGTGTAATATAAAAACAAAGATGCAGTAGCATGAAACTACTAATGTGGTAAAAGGAAAAGCGCAAATATAGTAGAAAACTGCGCGAAAAGAGGAACAGAAAGTAAAAACGAGTATGGGGTGAGGGCATAACATGCAGATGAAGATAAAAAACACAAATATCGAAATATTTGGAGAAGAGGATTACAAGGAAGCGATGGATGCCATCGTTACGCCTTTTCTAAAGGAAAATGTGAAAGAAGGCTTCTTCACAAGCTTTGATGGGGCGAAGCTGCATTACACGTACGTGATTCATCCACAGGAAAGAAAGCGTGTCGTAATGACACATGGCTTCTGCGAGTATTTCGGAAAATTTTATGAGATGATGTATCTGTTCTACCAAATGGGTTGCTCGGTGTTCTTTCTAGAATTAAGAGGGCATGGATACTCTCATAAAGAAATGAAGGAATTTATCAAGGATCCGCAAGCAGTCAAGCAGGGCGCAGATACGGATATGGTATGGATAAAGGATTATCACACTTATATTGATGACATGAAAATGTTCTTAGATAAGGTGGTTTGTGTTGTTCCGAAGTGGGAAGAGCTGCAGAAAATCGAACAACTGAGTCAACAAGAAAAGGATATCCAACAAGAATATGTCCAACAAGAAGATAATGGCCAGCAGGGAGAGTCCCAAGCAGAAAAGGGACCTACGGGTTACGCGCTTGTAACGGAAGAAATGCTTCAAAGCTATAAAGAAAAGGGCGGAGCAGGACGCGTAAATCTTATTTTGTATGCACATTCTATGGGAGGTGCTGTAAGTTCGCTTTTTCTAGAAAATTATCCGGAGTACTTTGAGAAAGCAATCTTAAGCTCTCCGCTTCTTCAGATGAACTTTGGGGAACATCCGGATATCGTAGTGAAGCTTCTCATGGCATGGTCAAAGCTGGCAAAATGGAACCTGCGTTATGCGCCAGGACAGCATGGATTTGATAATGTTTATAAATTTAAACTTAGCTCTGATTTATCGGAGGAGCGTTATGCCTATGCGTTTGCACAAAGACAGGCAGATACCCATTATCAAACGTATGGCGGTTGCTTTGAATGGGTGTGGGCATCCATTCGTGCAACAAAGGAAATTGCAGAAAATGCGAACAAAATCACAATTCCAGTGATGCTTTTTCAGGCGGGGCGTGATACAATGGTTAAGTCTGCGGGCCAGGATAACTTTATCAGCAAGGTTCAGCAGGGAAAAAGAATTCGGTTTCATGAATCAAAGCATGAAATCTATAATGCTACTTTTGAAATTCGAAAAGAGTATTATAAAGAAATATACGAGTTTATAGAAGCATAAAAGCTTATCGGGGCATACAAGTTTACCGAAGCATAAGAGAATGGCTTAGTCTCGTATATTCAGAAAGTAATAGGAAGTAAGAGGATTTACTATGTCAACCGAGAATCAGAAAGCACTAAGAAAGCGAGAGGCCATGGATTTCACCACGGGCGATATCATGACCAAGTTATTGGGATTTATGCTCCCAATTCTAGGCGCCCTGATTTTGCAAACGATGTATGGTGCAGTAGATATTCTGGTAGTGGGAAGATTTGGAACAGAGGTCAGCATTTCTGCGGTATCTACGGGAAGTACCTTTATTAACATGATTGTGTTTATTCTAAACGGACTTGCAATGGGAGTTACCGTTTTGATGGGACGCTATATCGGAGAGGGAAGAGCCCATCGTCTACCAAGGGTAATTGGAGGCGCAATTGCCGCCTTTTCTTACATCGCTGCGGTTATGACAATTGTACTTATTATCGTTGCACCAAAGGTGGCACAGCTTATGCATGCGCCAGAACAAGCATATACAGCAACGATTCTGTATATTCGCATATGCGGTGGTGGAATTTTCTTCATTATCGGATATAACCTGATCAGCAGCATATTCCGCGGGATTGGAAATTCCAGACTACCACTCATTTTTGTTGGAATTGCATGCGTGATTAACGTATTTTTGGATTTGTTATTTGTAGCGGTGCTCAAGCTGGATGTGGCAGGTGCCGCGCTTGCCACTGTGATTGCTCAGGCAATTAGTTTGGTTATGTCGTATATGGTATGTAAAGGGACGGATTTGCCATTTCGATTGACGCTGTCTGACATACACTTTAATCATGACACAAAGAGATTCTTGTTATTGGGCTTTCCAATTGCATTTCAGGAGTTCGTGACACAGATTTCCTTTCTAATTCTTTTGGCGTTCGTGAATGGAATGGGCAGCACGCCAGAAATTCAGTTGGCATCCTCTTCCGGATATGGGGTTGCCAATAAGATTGTGGCGATTATTTTGCTTGTGCCAGCGGCACTGATGCAGTCGATGTCCTCCTTCATTGCGCAGAATGTAGGAGCAGGAAAAGAGCGCCGCGCGCAGAAAGCTATGGGATATGGCATGCTGATAGGTGGTGCAATCGGAATTGTTATGACCTGCCTGGCATTCTTCTGGGGCGAAAACATAGCAATGCTTTTCACACCAGAGCATGCATATCAGTTGAAGGCTGCTGAATATCTCAAAGGATTTAGCTTAGAGGCAATTATCACTTCGGTGTTGTTCTCATTTATCGGCTATTTCAATGGACATAACAAAACCCTTTGGGTGATGCTACAAGGAATTATTCAATCTTTTGGCGTGCGTATACCAATGTCCTTTATCCTGTCTAAGATGATGCAGGATTCGCTTATGTATATGGGAGCAGCGGCTCCGACTGCAACTGTGGTGGGAATTCTCATCAATGTAATCTATTTCGCATACTATACCAATAAGCTTGAGAAAAGGCGTGTTGGGAAATAAAATAAGACATTCGTTTTAAAATCCAAGGTGCTTGAAGCACCGAGGAAATTTAAGGCGAATGTCTTTTTTTACCTATAGAAATTCCTATCAGTTAAAACGTTAAAAATTGCAATTGCAATATACCCCATACGGGTATATAATGTGTGCAACAGAAGAAACCTAAGCATTTCTAGAGAAAGGAAATTCGATGGCAAACATAAAGAAAAAAATGGAAACAGAAGAAGAAAAAGAAACAAGAGAAACAAAAGAAGCAAAAGAAACAAAAAAATGTTGTTGCCAGATGCGTACAAAGGAGCGATCTGACAAAGAATATAAAGACCTGATAAATCGTCTGAACCGAATTGAAGGACAGGTGCGTGGCGTCAAAAATATGGTGGAGCAGGACGCCTATTGCCCGGATATTCTGGTGCAGGTATCTGCAATTCAAGCAGCACTCAACAGTTTCAATAAGGTGTTACTTGCCAATCACATTCGAAGCTGTGTGGTGGAGGATTTGCAGGAAGGGAAGGATGGCACCATTGATGAATTGGTGCATACGGTGCAGAAATTGATGAAGTAGGTAGCGTAGGGGATTCCCAAAATGTGGAAGAATTCCACAATATAGAAAGCAAAAAATTGGTGAATACGTACAAGATATAAAAGAGTTTTGGCGTATCTCTACAATTATAGAAGAGAAAGGACAAACAAGATGGAGAAATACCAAGTCACAGGAATGAGTTGTGCAGCCTGCAGCGCCCGCGTGGAGAAGGCCGTGGCTAAGGTTGACGGTGTAGAGCAGGTATCCGTTAACCTATTGACGAATACCATGCAGGTAGAAGGAAGTGCAACCTCACAGCAGATTATAGAAGCAGTTGTGCAGGCTGGATATGGAGCAAGCCAAATGCAGGGAAGAGCGGCACAGAATGCGAACGCAGCTTCCCAGCAGGGAAATACACAAGGGGGGTATCAGTCAGAACAGGCATTGGCGGATAAGGAAAGTCCTAAAATTGCAAAACGATTGATGGCATCACTCGTATTTTTGCTTCCGCTTATGTATGTGTCCATGGGACACACCATGTGGGGATGGCCAGTTCCGCCTTTTCTCAATCATAATGTGATTGGGATTGGATTATTTGAATTATTGTTTACCACCATTGTTATGGTTATCAACCAGAAATTCTTTGTGAGTGGATTTATGGCATTGCGTCATGGTGCTCCGAACATGGACACACTGGTTGCGCTTGGGGCAACGGCATCCTATGGATACAGCGTGGTAATTCTTTTTCTGATGACAACAAAGGTGGCCGAGCATGAGATGGAAGCGATGCATGCGCTCCTTCACGAATTCTATTTTGAATCAGCAGCCATGATACTAACCTTAATTACGGTTGGAAAATTGCTAGAAGCCCGCTCGAAGGGAAAGACAACGGATGCGCTAAAAAGCCTTATGAAGCTGGCACCGAAGACTGCTACGGTACTTCGTCCCGAGGAGATGGTGATTCCCATCGAGCAAATGCGTCTGGATGATGTATTTGTGGTAAAACCGGGAGAAAGCGTACCTGCAGATGGCGTGGTTTTAGAAGGAACTACCGCCATTGACGAATCGGCATTAACAGGAGAAAGCATTCCCGTGGACAAGAAACCGGGGGATGCAGTTTCTGCCGCAACCATCAACCGCATGGGACACATTACTTGCCGTGCGACCAAAATTGGGCAGGACACCACGTTAGCGCAGATTATTCAAATGGTGAGTGATGCCTCGGCCACGAAGGCCCCGATTGCAAAGGTGGCGGACAAGGTGTCGGGAATCTTTGTACCAACCGTGCTGGCAATTGCGGCGGTAACCATAGTGGTATGGCTGATGGCAGGACAAACGATAGGCTTTGCCCTTGCGAGAGGAATCTCGGTTTTGGTCATTAGTTGCCCGTGTGCATTGGGACTTGCGACACCAGTTGCTATCATGGTTGGAAACGGCGTGGCGGCCCGAAAAAAAATCTTATTTAAAAATGCAATTTCATTGGAAAAAGCGAGCAAATCTGATATTGTAGTATTAGACAAAACAGGTACGCTTACAACAGGACAACCCGTGGTTACGGACGTGTTGGTTGCAACCGAAAATGGAGCCACAAAGGTGACAGAACAGAATTTGTTGGGATTGGCGTACGCTCTGGAAAAAAGGAGTGAGCATCCACTTGCAAAGGCGATTGTAAGCTATGTGGAAGCGAAACAAGAGGGCGAGACCCGAGAGGAAATGTGGCAAAACCTTGTGCCGGCAATTCAAGAATTTGTAATTGAGCCAGGAAATGGATTGCATGGATTTGTGGATGGAGAGCGCGTGTATGGCGGAAGCTATACCTATATAGAATCCAAGTTTGACATGGACGATGCATTAAGCAAACAGGCCAAGAAATTCGCAGATCAGGGGAAGACGCCTGTATTCTTTGGAAAAGGCGAGCAATTATATGGAATGATTGCCATAGCAGATGTGCTAAAGCCTGATGCAGTTCAAGCCGTTCAAAGATTACATGACATGGGAAAACGTGTCATTATGCTTACCGGAGACAACGAGCGAACAGCAAATGCCTTAGGAAAAGAGGCTGGCGTTGATGAAGTTATTGCCAATGTATTGCCACAGGATAAGGAAGCACAAATTCGAAGATTGCAGCAAGAGGGCCAGGTAATTATGGTTGGAGATGGCATCAACGATGCACCAGCACTTACCCGCGCAGATGTGGGAATTGCAATTGGTGCAGGAACCGATGTGGCCATCGATGCGGCGGATGTGGTACTGATGAAAAATGAGATTAGCGATGTGCCGGAAGCAATTTATGTAAGTAAGAAGGTACTCCGAAATATTCATGAAAATTTGTTTTGGGCATTCTTTTACAATGTCATAGGTATTCCACTTGCAGCAGGTGTATGGATCCCTATCTTTGGATGGGAACTAAACCCTATGTTTGGGGCAGCAGCAATGAGCTTATCTAGTTTTTGCGTTGTGACAAATGCACTTCGCTTGAATCTATTGAGTAATCAAGGCGCACAAGTGCAGAGTAAAACAGTAGAAGTGGAGCGTACACAGAGTGCGCGAACACAAAATGAAGTGGAGAGTATACCGAGTGCACGAACGCAGAATGAACGGGAGCAGAATCAACAGGCTCAAAAAAATACAATAAGAAGTCAACAGGATGCAAGAATGTGCGACTGTGATGATAAAGAAAAAAGTCGGGAGGACAACAAGATGAAGAAGACACTTATAATTGAAGGAATGATGTGCGAGCATTGTCAGGCACATGTGACGAAGGCACTGAACGCGATAGAAGGCGTGACAGCAGAAGTAGATCACAAGGCAGGAACTGCAGTTGTGACAGCAGAAAGAGATGTGGCAGATGCGGAATTCAAAGAGGCTGTTGAAGGTGCTGGATATACATTGGTAGAAATTCAAGAGTAACTATTCAGTAATAAATAGCAGTAGTATTGCATCTTGAACAAATTGCAAAAATACATGATGGGATGCGCAAATGTAGCGAGTAGATAGATAAAGGCTAGGCGCTACAAGGAAATAAAGAATAAAGAGAGCTAGTATATGAAAAAGGGTATTAAAATATTTATAAAAATTCTTGTGGCGGTAATCCTAATACCGCTTGTAATCTATGGGGGAATCATTCTCTGGCTTACATTTACCGAATATCGTCCAGAGGCAACGGAAAAAGTAGAAATTCATGAAAATATATCTGGAAACTCAGCCAAGCAGCTGGCAGTAGGTGATATGGTTAGCGTAGTTACCTGGAATATTGGATATGGAGATTTGGGAGATAATTCAGATTTCTTTATGGATGGTGGAAAGAATGTAAGAAATTCTTCCAAGGAGCGCGTATTAAGTAATCTTACAGGCATTAATACGGAAGTGAAGGAATTAGAACCAGATGTGGTATTGTTTCAGGAGATTGATTACGACAGTAAGCGTTCTCGAAATATCAATGAGTTGGATGAGATTACGAAAGAGTTAGCAGGATATGAGTATGCATATACCTACAATTACAAGGTAAACTATGTGCCATATCCATTTCCAACAATTGGAAAGGTAAATTGTGGTGTTGCAACCTTATCCTTATATGATATGACGGATGCAACACGAATCGCATTACCATGCCCATTTTCTTATCCATCTAGGGTTGGAAATTTGAAACGTTGTCTGCTTGTGAGTCGTATTCCAATTAAGGATAGCGACAAGGAATTGGTAGTTGTTAATTTACACTTAGAAGCCTATGATGATGGAGAAGGCAAGGCAAAACAGACGCAGATGCTTGCAGAACTCCTGAAAGAGGAGGCGAAGGCTGGAAATTATGTAATTGCAGCTGGAGATTTCAACCAAACCTTTAGCAATTGTGATATTAGTGCATATCCAGTTTTAAGTGAAGAATTGTGGAAACCAGGAACCATAGATGTGCAAGAATTTGGAAATGACTTGAACCTATATATGAATAGTGATATTCCAAGCTGTCGTTCCTTGGACAAGCCATATGAGGATGCGGATTGGGATAATTTCCAGTATTATGTAATTGATGGATATATTCTTTCTAAGAATCTGCAAATCAATTTGTTAGAGACACAGAATCTGAGCTTCAAATATTCGGATCATGAGCCTGTGCTACTTCGTGCCACTTTGAAGTAGTGCGTTAACTGCATAGAGCGATAGAATCATAAATTGGAATTCTAAAAGAAGAATACACCACAGGGAATAAGTGGAGACAACCTTAGAATACAAAGGACAAATAGGAAGCGGAGCGTAGCGGGATTTTTGTAGAAAAGATACAAAAAGGAAAGAATCTTGCGGACGCTTCGCTTTTTCTAGAAAGTCATATTGAAGAATTGAAAATAAGAAGATATAATGAAGATATATTTGGTAAAAAAGAACTATAATATGAGGCATAAATGAAAAGAAAAAAGCTAAAACAAATCGCCGTAACGATTAGTGTGATGGCAACAACGCTTTTTCTAACCGGCTGTTCGTTATCCAAGGCTGTGGCCGGGGTACATGACGGGGTTACAGAAGCAATCGAACAAATCGAAGAAAATAGGAAGAAGTTAAAAAATACAGAAGCTTCCTTGGATGTTAATGATTTGCAAAATCTTGCAGATAGTATTCGAAATGAAGCAGTAGAAATGGCGCAGAAGGATTCCTATGGAGAGCGCAACGGAATTAAGCTATATATGACAAGAGCGTGCAGCAAGGAAGCAAAGGGAAAAGCACAGGAAATTGTAAAGGTGTTACAGCAGTCTAGCGGACAGAGTCAGTATGAATTGGTCAAGGCGATACACGACTACTTAGTAGAGAATGTGCATTATGATTATGAAGGTGGCGTGGAGCTTCATACGGCAGATGGTCCATTACTATATGGAAAGTCAGTATGTGAAGGGTACGCCAATGCATTTAATTTGCTTTGTTATTATGCGGGAATTCAGGGCGAGATGGTAACCGGCAATGCTACCAATGAAAATGGCACTGCAAGCCATGCCTGGAATATGGTAGAGGTAGACGGAATCTGGTATCTTATCGATGTGACATGGGATGATCCATATAATGTGGATACCTTATTGTACGATTACTTTTTAGTGTCAGAAAATGTCATGAACCTTAGCCATGAACCTACAGAGTATAGCAATTATCATCCTTGCAATGACGAACGTTATCTCGAAAGTAACGAACGTTATACCGCAGAAAACAATGACAGGCGTGTGTTTGAACAGCAGTATGCAGGTGAGGAATGCATGATGGTAAACACCTATGACGAAATGTGTGAAACCTATTCGACCTATGCGCAGAATCGGCAAAACATTGTAATTGGGTATCATAATGCAACGGTAATGACAAGTAATGAAGAAATCACAGCAAGAATGGAAGAACTTCAGTCCGTGCTATATGAGCATGCACAAAAGGTGAATGTGGCGTGTCATTTCTACTATGCAGCAGGAGGAAGTCCATGCAGCAACATCTACGTAAAAGCGGAATTTGATTCGCAGTGATAAAGAAGATAAAGTTTGATTACAAGAGAACCGGTAATTGAGAAGAAATCCCAGAGAAGCTGGAATAGAAAGATGAGGAATAATCATGCAAGAGGAATATATCTTAGATAATGATATCGTGCGGGCTGTGATTAACCGCAAGGGTGCTGAGCTTACCAAGTTGGAGTATAAAGGCAAGGATTATATGTGGTATGCAGATGCAGCGTACTGGGGAAGAACTTCACCCGTATTGTTTCCAATCGTAGGAAGTATCAATGACAAAACCTACCGATATGATGGCAAAGAGTATCACATGAATCAACATGGATTTGCACGAGACAGTTATTTTGATTGCACCGTGGAATCCACAGATGTCCTTCATTTTCGTATGAAGGACAATGAGGAAACCTATAAAATTTATCCATTTCACTTTATTTTAAAAATTCACTATAAATTGATTGGAAATACCATTCGCGTTAAGTGGATTGTTTGCAATACGGATGACAAACCCATGCATTTTTCCATTGGTGCACATCCAGCATTCTTATGCCCATGGGATGGAATGGGAGAACAAAAGGATTATCAGCTAGTAGTAAAAAAGGAAGGAAAACCAGTGACGCATCTTACTAGCTCGGTGATTCGCGATGGCGCTTTAACTAACGAAAAGGTGGAGTATGATTTATCCTTTGGGAAATTGCCAATTGATGAGCATCTGTTTGATCAGGATGCCCTTGTTTTGGAAGGAAACCAAACAGACGAGGTTGGAATTCTTGCTCCAGACGGCCAGAAGTATGTCAATCTCAAATTCGATTGTGACGTAATGGGAATCTGGTCGCCTCCAAAGAAGAATGCGCCTTTTGTCTGTATCGAACCATGGTATGGAAGATGCGACGCGGAGGGATTTGCAGGAACGCTGGAAGAGAGAGCGTATGGGAATACCATCTTCCCGGGGGAAGAGTTTGTGAGGGAGTATACGATTGAGTTGTAGGGGGAAAAGATAAATAGTTTTGGGGACAAATTATATAATGCGATGAAAACCAGGAGCATTTGCTTCTGGTTTTTTGTGGGAATAGTATTCCCAAAAGGAATTCAGAAAGTGGAAAGGATATAGAATGGGAAAGAAAGTATATTTGTTTGAACTAGATTCAGCAAGAAATTCTGACTATGAAATAGAAATGGCTCAAAAGGCTATGTTTGATGAAATTATACGAAATGGAAATACTGTGGTTATGTCATTCAATCAGATTTCTGATTCAAAAGGTTTTTTGTGTGTATTAGAAAACCCTAAAACAGCAAATCAGATAACGGAGCTTTTTCGACAAGGTCATATTAAAATCTCATCATATATGGTTAATGGAGAAGAAATGCGAACGGCTTCTCAGTATTTTCAAGCCAAAATAGTACAAGACAAATTTCATTTTTCGTCATTAGAAGATTATGAATTTAGTAAAGATGAGAAACAGGTTATTTTTACTGCATTAAAAAACTGTGATTTAGGACTGCTTAACGAACAAGGAAATGACGATAAATGGAAATATGTATATAGATTATTGAAAATGATTATTCAAATCAGTCAATATGAAGAAGCAAGAAATCCAGCTAAAACTGAATTAGGGGAACCAATGTGCGCCTTTTTAAAGGAGGTTCTTGGGCAAAATGATGGTGGGCAGATAAGATTTGTTGCAGAACTAGAAAGGATAAATCCTTCATATGCTGAAATAAAAAAGCTGACAGAAAATATATCTTCTAGTTTGGCAGAGATACAATTCGAAACATTAATAGCGGACGATAATGCAAAAAATATAAGGACTGAGTGGTACGAAGCAATTGATCAACTAGTTGATGAAAAGAAGATAATACTAAAACGAATAATTGATTTGTGCTATAACTATGCTGTAGAGGACAGTATATCAGGAATTTCAAAGCATTATGAAAAAATAGGAGATCAAACATTTTGGAATGATTTCGTGACGAGATATCTTCAAGTGGGCGAGAAAAGGAAAATGACATTCGTTGAGAGAATTCAAGGTGAAGAAAATACAAAAACAGATAAAAAAGCTCTTTTAAAGAAAAAATACTGGGATACGGCTAGTAGAATAGCAGAAGATAATACAAGAATCGGATTTGGACAAAAAACGGATGAAAAGTCACTTCTCTATGAAAGCAATATTGAAATTGAGAGGAAAACGCAAAGGAACTACTTAAGAAAAAGATTGTTGGGAATATTTTGTAAAACATTCTTTACAATATTACTTTTTGCTGTAGTTAATATTGGGATAGGTATGTTACAAGAAAAATTTGATTTTGAAGCAAATACTTATTGGGGAATGATTTTAGGCATGATTATTTCCACAATTATATTTTCAATATTGGGATCAATTATCAGCTTGAAAATGAAACTACCAGACATCTTGGATAGTGTAAAAAATATAGTGTTTACGTTGATTGATAGAGTAAGAACGTCATTTGGAGAGAAGAATACAAGCTATTTTTGCAAAATGAATAAGAGAAAGTAAAAAAATACCTAAGACTTTCCGTTGGGGCATTCATTAGAATGTTAAGAAATTGGCAGAAAGTGATATCGGTCATTTTATTCACGAGGAAGATGAACAGCTTACTTAGCGTTCTCTTATCGAATAATTGAACTGGTTTGATGGTGTTTACTTGGATAAAACAAACGGACAAGTGTTCACAGTGATTAAGATAATATCAACGATTCGGTTTAAGGTAAGCATGCGGTAGCCTTTTTGTAATTCATTCCCATATGGTCGAAAGCTTTGGATTCAAGTTCAGTATTCTTAGAACTTGTTCGATTGAAAAGGCTTGTAGTTGTCTAAGTATAGTCACAAACATAATCAAGAACCTATTCACATATTCTGAGAGCTTGAAGTTCATATTCTTAAAGGTAAGTGAATTGTTGTAATTCCTTTTTTCACATATTAATTGCTTCATAAAATATTTAGTTATGCAATTCTAGTAGCATATTTTGGGGGGAGAAAGAGAATGGAAGGATAGTACGCAGGCTACAATAATGATGCATTTTATGGCTAAATCAGTGCAATGTAGATAAATTTATGTAGAAACTAAGCAAAGAGTTTGAGTGTCGGATGTGGTATCTTGTACAAAAAATGCATGAAAAAGATGAATAAAATCAACATTCAATCCAATAAATATAATTATCAGAATTGTAAAAGATGAAAACTATATGAAAAACTATAGGATAGGTTGCCTTGAACACCGATATTAAGTGACTTTTGAGTTATTATCTGTTATACTTACTGAATGTGGAAAATGAAGAAGGATAAAAGAAAGAGGATTAAATATGGAAAAAGATAATGCCATCGATTGGTGGGATGGAGCATATTTATTTATATTAGCTTTATTCTTATGTAGAGATTTTTTAGGAACAACAATGTTTTCGTTCAATTTCCCCCAATTGGTAAGTTGGGGAATGTTGGGGTCCTTGTTTATATATGTAGGCGCTAAATTTCTTTTTTTAATGACGTATACGAAATTGGAAATAGGAATTTCATGCGCTATTATTTTGCTATTTTCTTTTGTTGGAGTAATACATGCACCGTATCGTTTTTTAATATATTTTGCATTTTTAATTGTAGGTGCGAAAGGAATTTCGGTTGACAAAATTTTAAAAACCTATTTATTTATATGCGGAACAATGTTTTTAATTACATTTGCGGCTAGTCAGCTTGGCTATATTGAAAACTTACAATATTGGAAAGACCTTGTTGAACGATACTCATTTGGAATGATTTACCCTACGGATTTTGCAGCACATTGTTTTTATCTAGTTATAATTCTAGCATGTATAAAAGAAACAAAAGTGAGTATCTGGAATATCATGCTCATGTTCTTTGTGGGCGAATTTGTTTGGAAAGAGTGTAGAGCTTATACAAGTTTTATTTCAATAATATTGTTTGTTCTATTACTATGTGGTTTGAAACTTTTAGTGATGGACCATCCAGAGAGATGCGAAAAAATAAGAAAATCAATACTAGTAAAACTTTGGCTGTTCTTACCTGTAGTGATGTCGATATTGTATATGGTATTAACATTGCAATTTAATCCCAACGAGGAAAAATGGATTAAAATAGATAATCTTTTATCAACTAGATTAACTAATAGCATTCGAGCAATATCAGACTATGGTTTTTCTTTATTTGGAAAAACAATCGAGGAAAGAGGAAGTGGTAGAAGTGTGATAGAGCAGAGTGACTACTTTTTCTTAGATGACTCGTATATAAAAGTTTTATTAGAATACGGGGCAATTCTTTTTGTAGTAGTTCTAGTAATTACAATGATTGTAGGGAAAAGAGCACTAGATACAAATAGATTTGTAATGGTTTTGGCGATAGGACTAGTAGCGGTCCATTGCTTTATGGAACACCATCTTCTAGAGATAGCATATAATCCTTTTTTATTATGTTTGATGGCGGATATGAATACTGATAAAGCGCGAGGTATATAAAATGAATGATTCAAAGAGAACATTAGTCAGATATATTGTGTTAATAGTCGATACAATCACAATGCTCGCTGTATATTTATTGGCTAATTTGATTAAATTTGGTAATTTTAGAACGGGAATATTTAATCCTAATGATTATTATCTAGGGCTATATTTTTCGGCATTGATGAGCTATCTTGTGGTTTCCTTTTTGATTTTTCCGTATGATGATATTTTAGCCCGAAATTGGATAAAGGAAGCATTTACAGTTGTAAAATTGTATGCATATATAGCTGCATTAAATATTGGTTATTTGTATATTACTAAAACAAGTTGGTATTATTCGCGTGTACAGATGGCATTGTTCTTTGGCGGAAGTATTGTTTGTGTGTTTGTTGTAAGACAGATATTAAAGCGAATCTTTTTGAAATCATATCATAGATCAGGTGCGAATGAAAAAATTCTGTTAGTTACAACTGAAGCACAAGTTCCAGCAATCATTAAGAAAATAAAAAGTACGCGAAATTGGTATTTTAGAATTTCGAACTTAGTGATTGTCGATCGTGATATGGTCGGAGAAGATATTATGGGGTTTGATGTAGTTGCAAATCTTGAATCTCTAATTGATTATGTTTCAACCGCTGAAATCGATACAGTCTTTTTGGCTATTGATGGTTATGAATTGGAATACCATGAGTTGATTCAGAAAATAGCACAGAACGGAAAAAATATACGAATTGCTGTTAAAGAGTTTGAGTATGACCATGGTAATAAGGAAATTGGATTCTTAGGTCAGTTTGCTGTAGTTAATTATTCAACAAAGCGATACAGAATACGTCATATGACAATTAAGAGATTATTTGACATCATTGTTGGAATTATTGGGTGTGTAATCTATTTACTTGTTTGGATTTTAGCGTCAATTGGATTGATGCTAGAAAGAGATATGGGACATGTTGTTGTATCAACTGTAAAAGTTGGAAAAAATGGTCGGCGATTCTATATGCAATCATTTAGAACAATTCGATATGATGCACCAAATGGAGAAGTGAGAAATACTAAAACGGGTGCAGTGCTAAAGTTCTTAGGGTTAGATACAATTCCGATGGCATGGAACCTTTTATGGGGAGATATAAGTCTTGTTGGAGTAAAATTAGCAACATTGCCAGAGTTCGTTGAGTATTCATCTTCAAGAAGAAGTTGTCTTAATATGAAACCAGGAATAATTGGATTTGGTCAATTGAATTCAACGAAATTTACAATGGAAGAGGCTGATGAATATTATTTTGACAATTGGTCAGTTTGGCTTGATATAAAGATATTAATTGAATCTTTAACAATGGTATTCAGAAAGGAAAAATAAGATGAATATTTGGATAGGTGTAGTAATCCTAGTATTTGTAATTCTATTTATAAACAAAAACTATTCGAAAAGTTTCTCATTCTCAAATACAACAGAAGAAGAGGAACAAATCAAAGTACTTCAGGAATACAGAGAAATTGAGAAACCTTTAGTATTTAAAAAAAGTGAGGCTGCGGAGAAAAAACAAAAGGGAAAATATGTATATAAGTTTATAAAACGTCTTGTTGATATACTAGGGGCGCTTTGTGGGTTGATAATTCTTTCACCGATTTTTTTAATTCTATCACTATTAGTAAAATGGGAAGATGGTGGAAACGTGTTTTATGGACATGTTAGAATTGGATATCAAGGTAAAAAGATTAAGGTTTACAAATTTAGAAGTATGAAAATGAATGTGGGAAACTTGGAAAAACTTTTGACACCAGAACAGTTAGAGCAGTATAGAAAAGAGTTTAAAATTGATAACGATCCAAGAATAACAAAAATTGGAAATGTTTTAAGAAAATTGAGTTTGGATGAGTTACCACAGTTATTTAATATTTTGGTGGGAGATATATCGATTGTAGGACCACGTCCTATCGTGGAAAAGGAGACTGCAATTTATGGGGATGAAGTCGCAAAACTATTAAGTGTTAAGCCAGGACTTACAGGATATTGGCAAGCATATGCAAGGAATAATGCCACATATGAAAGTGGTGAACGACAGAAAATGGAAATGTATTACGTGGAGAATAATAGCTTATTATTGGATGTGAAAATTTTGTTTAAGACAGTTATTTCAGTAATTAAGAAAGAAGGAGCTCAATAGAGTTGGAGAAAAATATGGATATAAAGATAATTGTTGCAACACACAAAAAATATTGGATGCCAGAAGAAAAAATGTATATGCCAATTCATGTTGGACGAGAGGGAAAAGAAGACATTGGTTACACTGGCGATAATACTGGAGAATCAATCTCAATAAAGAATAAGAATTATTGTGAGTTGACTGGCTTATATTGGCTGTGGAAAAATCAAGTAGCTGACTATAAAGGCCTTGTTCACTATAGGAGATACTTCACAGATAAGGGCGTAAGAGGAACGAAGGAAGAAAAGATTATTTCACAGAAGAAATTAGAAAAACTTTTGGAAACAACGGACATAATTCTTCCAAATCCAAGAAATTACTTTATTGAAACCAATTATAGCCAATATGTTCACGCACATCACGCTGAGGATTTAGATTATACGAGAGAGATTTTGGCAGAAAAGTATCCAGAATATGTAAATGCATATGATGAGTCTATGAAACGTACAATAGGGCATCGCTTTAATATGTTTGTTATGAAGAGTGAATATTTTGATGAATATTGTGAATGGTTATTTGATGTACTTTTTGAATTAGAAAAAAGACTGGATATTTCTACATATTCTGACTATGATGCGCGTGTATTCGGTTTTGTAAGTGAAAGATTGTTAGATATTTGGCTTGAAACAAAGAATTTGGAATACAAAGAGTTACCTGTTTTATTTATGGAAAATCAGAATTGGATTCAGAAGGGATTCAATTTCTTAAAAAGAAAAGTAGGACTAAAATAGTAGAAAGATTAAACCAAGAGAAGGAGCAAAAAATGAAATACGATTATTTAATAGTAGGTGCTGGATTGTATGGTGCAGTTGTTGCACATGAGTTAACAAAAAAAGGAAAGAAGTGTTTGGTAATTGATAAGAGAAAACATAAGGGGGGAAATATTTATTGTGAAAATATTAATGGAATAAATGTTCACAAATATGGTGCACATATTTTCCATACAAGTAATAAAGATGTGTGGAACTATGTAAATCAGTTTGTAGAGTTCAATCGTTATACAAATTCACCGGTGGCAAATTACAAGGGAGAATTATACAATTTACCATTTAACATGAATACATTTAGCAAGATGTGGGGGGTTGTAACACCAGATGAGGCTAAGGCTGTAATTGAGGAGCAGAAAGCGAAATATAAAGTTGATGAACCTAAAAATTTGGAAGAACAGGCTATTAATCTTATTGGACCAGATATTTATGAGAAATTAATTAAGGGATATACTGAGAAACAGTGGGGAAGAAAATGTAGTGAATTACCTGCATTTATCATTCGAAGACTGCCTGTAAGATTTACTTTTGATAATAACTACTTTAATGATCTTTTTCAAGGAATTCCAATTGGTGGATATAATGTATTAATTGATGCACTTTTGGAAGGTGTTGAAGTTGAATTAGAGAAAGACTATTTGACTGAGAAGGCAAAATATGATGACATGGCGGAAAATGTTATCTTTACAGGACCAATTGATGCTTATTTTGATTATTGCTATGGTCCACTTGAGTATAGAAGTGTAAGATTTGAAACAGAAGAATTAGATACTGCAAATTATCAAGGAAATGCTGTAGTGAATTATACAGATAGCGAGACTCCATACACTCGTATTATTGAGCATAAACATTTCGAGTTTGGACAGCAGGATACAACAGTTATTTCAAGAGAATATTCAGCAGAGTGGAAATTAGGTGATGAACCATATTATCCAGTAAATGATGAGAAGAATATTTCATTATATGAAAAATATGCTGAATTAGCATCAAAAGAAAATGTTAAATTTGGTGGACGATTAGGCGAGTATAAATATTACGATATGGATAAAGTAATTGAGTCTGCATTGAAATTCATTCAGGAGGAAGCATGAAACCATTAATAAGTGTTGTTCTACCAATTTATGGAGTAGAGGGATATCTTGATAGATGTGTGGAGTCTGTTTTAGAACAGACATATGACAATATTGAAGTTATTCTTGTTGATGATGGATCAAAAGATAACTGTCCTCAGAAATGCGACGAATGGGCAAAAAGAGATTCTAGAATCGTTGTGCTTCACAAGGAGAACGGGGGGCTTTCTGATGCAAGAAACAAGGGAACCGAGATGGCCAAAGGTGAATATATTACATATATTGATTCCGATGATTTTGTGGATAAAACATATGTAGAATACTTGTATGGCTTAATTGAAAAGAATAAAACTCCAATGTCTCTTTGCACGCATACGGTTGTATTTCCAGATGGAAAAGAGAATGTAATAGGAGATGGCACTCAAGAAGTATTAGAGGCAGAGGATTGTTTACGTCGAATGTTATATGACGATGTTGTAAATACTTCGGCTTGGGCAAAACTTTATCAAATAGATTTGGCAAAGAAATATTTGTATCCTAAGGGAAAATTGTATGAAGATATTGGAACTGTTTATCAATATTTTATAGAGAGCAAAAAAATTGCATGTGGATATGAAAGTCATTATTTTTATATGCTACGAGAGAATTCAATCGTAACAGGGGCATTCAATTCGCGCAAATTAGAATTACTTGAGATGACAGATAAGATGGCAAAAGACGTTAAAGAGGTTTTCCCGGAATTAGAGGAGGCGATTATAAGACGTCAAGTATACGCAAGATTTAGTACTCTCAATCAGCTAGCTGATGTGAAGGGGAAAAAAGAGATTAAAAAAATGTTAATTCGATATATAGCACAATATAGATGGCGTTTACTTAAAAATTCACTTGTTCCAAAGAGGGATAAGTTTGCTATTGTCGCATTAATGTTTGGATATCCTGTGTATAAACTAGGATGGAAAATGAAAGGCTAAGATATGAAAAAGATTTTGATAGGATATATGATCGATGGAAAAAGCGGTGGAATCGATAAATATATTCTAAACGTCCTTGAGCAGATTAAAGATGAGGATGTGAAAATAGATTGTTTGACAAACCATATTGATGAAGATTTAGAGAAAATTTTGAGTAACATGGGAGTTAGTTTAATCGAGATACCTAATTTGAAACATCCAATGTCTCAATACAAACGAATGAAAAAAGTAATCGAAGAAAATCAGTATGATGTCGCATATTTCAACATTTCAGAAGCATTTAATTCAATTGGAGCATTTGCTGCAAATAGAATGAAAGTGAGAAAAGTAGTTGTCCATAGTCACAGTGCAGGAATTGATACTAGTAGTTCCATGAAGCGAAGAATTCGGCGCATTTGTCATGAAATTGCAAAGAGAGTAATTCTCAGCAGTTCTGTTACGGATTTTTATGCCTGTTCACACAAAGCTGGTGAATGGATGTTTACTGCAAAGACAATTGACGATGGAAAACTTAATGTTATAAATAATGCAATTAATGTCAACAAATTTAGCTTCAATAAGGAAACACGAGAAAAGGTTCGTAGCGAGTTACAAATCGATGACAGAATTGTTGTAGGTCAAGTTGGGCAAATGTGTTACGCAAAAAATACATTTTATCTATTGGATATTGCAGAACAACTTCAAAAAATTAATCCACAATATCTACTTCTTCTAATTGGTGCAGGGCCTGATTATGAGCAAATTAAAAATGAAGTAGAAAAACGTAGATTGAAAAAATCCGTAATGCTTCTTGGAATCAGAAATGACGTAAATGAAATAGTCCAAGGAATGGATTTATTTGTACTTCCTTCAAGATTTGAGGGGCTTCCAATTGTTGCGATTGAAGCACAAATTTCTGGATTAAAGACAATACTAAGTGAAAATATTACAAAAGAGTCAAAGCTAAGTGACAGATGCTTGTTTTTACCTATTTCATCTCCAGCAGATGTGTGGGCTAAAACAATTAATGAAAATATTGAATATAATAGGGAAGATTTGGATTTGACTAATGCAGAGTATTGTTTTGATATTAATCAACAAAATGAACAGATAAAGGACATTTTTGAGATTTGAGGAAGAAATGAATAGTAATAAGATTAAGTCGGTAAAGTTAAATATGATAATGAACGCAATATTAACGATGTCATCGTTTTTATTTCCGTTGATTACATTTCCATATATTTCAAGAATTATTTTGCCAATTGGTACAGGAAAAATTACATTTGCAACTTCTATTGTTACGTATTTTTCGATGTTCGCACAGTTGGGAATACCAACATATGGCGTAAAAGCATGTGCTAAAGTGCGAGACGATAAGGAAGAGCTTTCGAGAGTTGCACAAGAAATTTTGATTATAAACTTGATTACTTGTTTATTCGCATATTTGGCATTATTTGCTTCCATATTTTATGTTCCTAAACTGAATGAAGAAAAGGAACTAATTTTCATAATCAGTAGTACAATTTTGTTAACAGCTTTAGGGGTCGAATGGCTTTATAAAGCATTAGAAGAGTACACATATATTACGATTAGATCGATTGGGTTCAAGTTTATTGCACTTATTTCAATGTTTGTGCTAATTCACAAACGAACTGATTACATTTTATACGGAGCTATCACTATATTTGCTGCGACAGCATCAAATATTTTAAATTTCATTAATGTTAGAAAGCTTATATATATTCATCCGGTTGGAAAGTATAATTTTAAAAGACATTTTAAATCGATTATTATATATTTTGCGATGGCTGTAGCAACAACAATTTATACAAATCTTGATAATGTAATGTTAGGATTTATAAATGGAGACGAAGAGGTTGGATACTACTCGGCAGCTGTGAAAATTAAAAATTTAGTAATTAGCGTTGTGACATCAGCAAGCACTGTTCTTCTTCCAAGAGCCTCATACTATGTTGAAAAGGGTATGATGGAAGAGTTTAAAAGCGTTACCAAGAAGACAATGAATTGCATATTGTTGATGTCAATTCCTGCGGCAGTATATTTTATGTTGTTTGCAAAGGAAGGAATCTATTTATTATCAGGAGAGGCTTTTGCAGGGGCAATTATTCCAATGCAGATTATCATGCCTACCATAGTGTTTATTGGGATAACCAATGTACTAGGAATTCAGATTATGATTCCGTTAGGACAAGAGATTCAAGTTCTATATTCAGAGATTGCTGGTGCAGTTATTGATTTAGTTCTAAATATTATTTTGATTCCGCTTTTGGGGGCAGCAGGAGCTGCGATTGGAACTTTGGCAGCTGAAATAGTAGTTTTTGTATGGCAGAGCATGGTACTAAAGGAATTTGCAAGAGAGATGTTTGACAATGTTCGATGGAGGCTTATTATTTTTACGATGATAATTGCAGTTTGTGCAACTGGATGGGTTAAAATATTAGCTGTTTCGAGTTTTGTTACTTTAGCAATATCATTTTCAATATTTACGCTTGTGACAATAGTCCTCTTAGTTGTTAGAAAAGAGGAGCTGGTGTTGGAAATATTATTCCAGGTTTACAGTAAAGTAAGGAAAAACAAGGAGAAATAAAATGAACAGTTTAGAGAAACCAATGAACAAACTAAGTAGTATTTTTAAGGTGTTGTATATTTTTCATATTATGCTTGCAGGAAATAGCGTGATTTATGAAACACCAGTTACAAAGGTGACATCGTTGCTAGTAGTAACACTTGGCGCGGTTGTGATTTTATGGAGAACTCTTCATGTTAAAGAGTACATTAAATATCCATTTATTAAGATGTTTATTCTATTCTTAATGGCATATGGTGTGACTTTATTAATTAACTTTAGATATGGATGGATGTCTAATTTGAAGATCTTAATTTGGATGACTTTCCAGTTTTTGATTTTATTCTTATTTG
>JAZUHO010000093.1:0-10609 GCA_045641745.1 Agathobacter sp.
GATTATCAGTGGTGAGATGCCAATAAATCAAGAGCTTGCAGATGAAATATTGGAGTTGGTTTCGGTGTACTGCAAAGATGGCTACAATGATATGGTTGCTGGCATTGATCTTTTGAAACGGGTAGAGGAATTCTATGGAGAAGATGCGCCTTTACACATTCGTGTGCAAATTTACTATGTCATGGGGGCTTTGTATAGCAATTATACAGGTACAGAATATCAAGAAAAGTCAATCTCGTATTTTAAAAAAATTCGTGACATGATAGATCAATATTTTCAGATTGATAATCAGGAAACGCGCAGGCGAATTTTGGTGGGGAGCTATAACTATGAGCTGATGCTGGTGAACAGCAAGCAGTATAAAAGCGATGTCGATGAAGCATTTCAGCGCAAAATTTTAAAAGAGATGGAGGAGATACTAGAGCTATATAACAACCCAAAGGTACGCGCGTTAGATGGTGACATCTGCGATATAGAAGAATTGGCACAGTCTTTGATATATGATATTTGTGGTAATCTTGTATGCTATATACACAAGGAGTATATGCTTCCAGAATTTCTAGAACGAGCGAATATGCTTTTGACGGAGTTATATGAGCAGGCCAGAAAGGAATGTAGTAGCGTTTATGAGATTGAAGATGAAATCTATTTAAACTATTTAAAGATAAAAATGTATTGTGAGGAATTGGATAAGAATTCGTATATTGAGAAATACATTGATTATTGTAAATATGTGATGGAGCATAAAACGTTGGATGAGTATGAAGGGCATTATGTCAATGGAACCTGCTACCAGGTGGCAATTCTCCATTTGCCAAATTTTGTGTCGGTGGCACAGGATGAGGAAATTGATATTGTTCTAGAGGAAAAGGTGAAGAGCTTTGTAACCAATACCTTCTTAACGATTGTGGAAAAGCTCCCAAGATTTCGGAACGTCTCGTTGATAACGGGAATGGTAACAGAGGCGAGCAAGATATTGATTCTATATTTGCCAAGAGCCGTGTCACCGTATTTCTTTTTGCAGAAGGTAATTATCAATCGCGACGACACCACCATGCTACATGCGCAAATGGTGCGTCAATTGTCAAATCTGATTTTAAACACGATTTTGGAAGAGAAACCGGAGCTTTTAATAGGAACCCTGGGCTTAGAAACGGTGGCAGATGTGTTGAAGCAGCAGGAAGTGCTAGAAGACTACATGCGAAAAGCATCGCTTTTATTTGATATTGGAAAAATACAGTATTCCGAAATGATTATGAAAGAGGGACGCAATCTGACAAAACAAGAGATTGCCCGTGTTCGCTGTCATACGGAAAAGGGATACGAGATAGTGAGTCATATTCCTGTATTAAAACCATATTATGATGTCATACGGGGACATCATCGTTCCTATGATGGAAAAGGCGGATATCCCGCAAACTTTAGCATGGCAAAATCACCGGTTAAATTCTTTACCGATATTATTCGAATCTGTGATTCCATGGAAGCCGCCACAACGGAAGTAGGGAAAAATTATCGCCAACCAAAAAGCTATGATGCTTTCCTGAGAGAATTGAATGAACTGGCAGGGACGGAATACAATCCAGACATCGTGGAGCTCATAAATAATAATGCAGAGCTGGACAATGAACTTCGCAGATGCTGTAGTGTGGGAAGAGAGCGTGTATACTATGAGGCATATCACTCCTACATAGAACGAGAGGAAGAAAAAAGGAACCTGCGGAAGGAAAAACAATCCGAAATAGAGAAATTAAAAGATAGCAACGAAAGCAATGGAAGCGGGCAACTAGAACAAAACTATATGATGCGCAGCTTTTCGAAATCAACTTTTTGTGTATTTAGCGTTGATTTGCGAAATGATTATATTCAAACCATACATAACGGAAAGGATTCTTTGGTTGGCACTATTCCAGACGGACGAATGAGCACCTTTTTAAATAGTAATAATATGGGTGCTCGCATTCACAAAGACGACAAAGAAAAGATTAAATATTTGATGGATTATAGCGCCTTGACGGATCATCTAGAAGCCGGAAGTGGAATCTATGAATTTGAGCTTCGCTTTTTTAACTCATTTACATGGAAATGGGGACGTGTGCAGCTGGTTACATTAGAAGAGGAGCATGGGATTCCTACTAAAATATTGGTGACGATTCAAGACATCGATAAACAGTGTAGAAAACGCGAAATGATGCGAAATGCCCTAGAACAGGCGAGAGAGGAAGCAAAGAGCGCAAATATTGCGAAATCTATGTTTTTGTCAAGTATATCTCATGAAATTCGAACACCAATGAATGCAATCGTGGGAATGACAGAAATTTTGATGCGCGAGGAATTGACGCAGGAACAAAGGGGATACTTAGTTAATATACGAGATTCTGGGAAGGCATTACTTTCTATGATTAATGATATTTTGGATATCTCGAAGATTGAGTCTGGAAAACTGGAAATCTCAGAGGATTTTTATGACTTGTATTCTATGCTACAGGAT
This sequence comes from Agathobacter sp., assembly GCA_045641745.1. Classification (GTDB taxonomy): domain Bacteria; phylum Bacillota; class Clostridia; order Lachnospirales; family Lachnospiraceae; genus Roseburia. Next base: position 2,492 of record JAZUHO010000093.1, read on the forward strand.
ATTGGAATTATGCTGCAGACCCGCGCGCAGGATCGGGGAATCGAACTTCGCATTAAGGTGGATAAAAATGTACCAAGAAATCTAATTGGAGATGAGGTACGCATTCGCCAGATCTTTATTAACATCATTAATAATGCGATTAAATTTACAGATGAAGGTTATGTGGAGGCCTGTGTCTACCTTAAGGAGACGACGCCGATGGCCTATGAGCTATACGCAGAAGTGGAAGACACGGGAATGGGCATGCGAGAGGAAGACTTAGCGGTGATTTTCGATACCTTTCAGCAGGTGGACGCGAAACGAAATCGAGGAAAAGAAGGGTCAGGACTTGGTCTTAGCATCTGCAAGAGCCTGCTGGAAATGATGGGTGGCTGTATTCATGTGCGTAGTGAATACGGGGTAGGCAGTGTGTTTAGCTTTTCCTTTATGCAACGAAGTGTAAAGCCTCTAGAAGCGGAAATATTCGCAGTGTCCGAGAAGAATCTGGAGCAGATTCCGCTCAATGTGGTGGATACGGTTAAGAACAAGAATGTGAAAAGCTTTCAGATTGATTTCATTGCGGAAAATGCGAAAATCCTCATAGTGGATGATTCACCAATGAATCTTTCTGTTGCGGAAGGGTTGCTGAAACCAATCCATATGAAAATTGATACAGCCGAGAGTGGCATTATCGCAATACAAAAAATAAAAACAAATGCCTATGATTTGGTATTTTTAGACCAAAGGATGCCGGTGATGGATGGTGAGGAAACGGTACGTGAAATTCGAAAGATGCATGCGTACGACCATATGCCAGTCATCGCTCTTTCTGCGGATGTTATGCCGGATGTGAAAGAGCGTTTGCTTAAGGCAGGAATGAATGACTTCGTTGCAAAGCCCATTGATATGGAAGAAATCTGTTATGCGATTCGAAAATGGTTGCCAAGTTCGCTCATTCAGGATTATGACAATCAGATTGTGTTTGATCCGAACGAGCTGGCAAAAGATATTTGTAAGATGGAAGGAATTCATATTGTAAAGGCGATAGAAGGTCTGGGAAGTAAAGAGCTATTTGAGCAGATGTTGCATGACTTCTATCAGATTGTTGATAAAAAGATAGAATTGGTTACGCAATTGTGGAAAGCAGAAGACATTGAAAACTATACCATTGAGGTGCATGCATTAAAAACATCTGCAAGAATGATAGGTGCATTGGAATTGTCGGATTTATTCTATCAACTTGAAATGCATGGAAAGAATGGAGAAATTGAAGAAATCAACAAGAAGACGCAGCAAGCCCTGGATTTGATGGCGGAAATTAAGGAACAGATTGCCCCTGCGGTGATTAGGCAGGTGAGCTGTATGCCAATTGAGCAGGATGTACTGGCAAGGCGACTTCAGAAGATGAAGGTGGCATGTATGGAATTTGAGCTGGAACATTTGGATCAAATAACAGAGGAACTGAAGCGTTATGATTTGTCGGTTATTGGAGATGAGGTGTGGATGCAAATTCAGGATAGTGTGGCCGATATGGATTTGGACCGCGTGGTAGAACTCATTGATTCGTTGGAGTTTGTTTCTAAGACGTAAGCAAATGGTGCTGAGGTAGCGGCAAAATCATGGAAGAAAAAAGAAAACGTTGAAAAAAATGCGTAATTGTATATAATTATAGTGAATATGTAAAAATATGATTAAATGCATTACTATGTCATTTGAACGATTTCCAACATTTGGTTATGGATGAATGATGCAGATAATTAGGACAATAAACAAGATTTAGAAAGCGAGGATTTCTTCCATGATGGGATCAGATATCGGTATTGATTTAGGTACCGCCAGTATTTTAGTATATATTAAAGGCAAAGGGGTAGTATTAAAAGAGCCTTCTGTTGTTGCCTTTGATCGTGATACAAATAAGATTAAAGCAATCGGTGAGGAAGCAAGATTAATGCTTGGTAGAACACCAGGAAATATTGTGGCAGTTCGTCCACTTCGTCAGGGTGTTATTTCAGACTACACAGTAACCGAGAAGATGATTAAGTATTTTATTCAGAAAGCACTCGGAAAGAAGACATTCCGTAAACCTCGTATCAGCGTTTGTGTACCAAGTGGGGTAACAGAGGTTGAAAAGAAAGCGGTTGAGGATGCTACTTACCAGGCAGGTGCTCGTGAGGTAGAGTTTATTGAGGAGCCAATTGCAGCAGCAATTGGTGCTGGTATTGATATATCAAGACCATGTGGAAACATGATTGTTGATATCGGTGGTGGTACAGCCGACATTGCTGTTATTTCTTTGGGCGGCTCTGTTGTAAGTACCTCTATCAAAATTGCAGGAGACGATTTTGACGAAGCATTGGTTCGTTACATGAGAAAAAAACATAACTTATTAATCGGTGAGCGTACAGCAGAGGATCTTAAGATTAAGATTGGAACCTGCTATCCACTTGCAAACAATGAGACAATGGATGTTCGCGGACGTAACCTTGTTACAGGACTTCCAAGAACTGTAACCGTAAGCTCTGAGGAGACAGAGGAGGCACTTCGTGAGCCTACACTTCAGATTGTAGAGGCTGTACATTCTGTATTGGAGAAGACTCCACCAGAACTTGCAGCAGATGTTGCAGATAGAGGAATTGTTTTGACCGGTGGTGGTGCTTTACTTCGCGGATTAGAAGAATTGATTGAGGATCGTACAGGTATCAATACTATGACAGCAGAAGAACCAATGACATGTGTTGCAATTGGAACAGGAAAGTATGTTGAGTTCTTAGCTGGTCATCGCGACGAGAATTAGTACAGGAAATACGCCTTTTCTACAATGTGGGAAAGAAGTTATATCTTTTTTGAAGAAAAAGCTAAAGAAATAGAACTTTTGTCCGATATATACTTTGGAAAACTATGTGTTATAAGGAGTAGTCTTATGGTTAAAGGTCTTTATACGGCGCATACAGGGATGGTAAACGAGATGAGGCGTCTCGATGTATTAGCCAACAACCTGGCAAATGCGGATACAACAGGGTATAAGAAAGAGGGTACAACTGCCCGTACATTTGGGGATGAACTCGCAGTTCGGTTAAAGGATACTTCTTCTTACGGATTGAACCGTAAAATTGGTGGTATCACCTATGGTGTACATCTTGGTCAGGTGTATACAGACTATTCTTCTGGTAACATGAAAGTAACGAATAACGAAACGGATTTCGCATTGGGTGGAAATGGATTTTTTGCCATATCCTTTACTGACAAGCAGGGGAATCAGTCCGTGAAATATACACGTGATGGTGCATTTACGGTGAACGCACAGGGATATCTTGTGACGAAGGATGGTGACTTTGTCCTGAATCAGGCGGGGGCCCAGACAGGAGATGGAAACCAGCGAATTCAGGTGGATCCAAATGCAAAGATTGTAGTGAATGAACAGGGAATGATTTTTCAAAACAATGTGCAGGTAGGTCAGATTGGCGTTGTTGATTTCGATAATTATGATTATCTCGAGAAATACGGTGAGAATATGTACAACCTGCTGGATGGTGGACAGCGAATTGCATCCCAGGCAAGCGTGCAGCAGGGACTTTTAGAGACCTCCAATGTGAACGTTGTAAAAGAGATGGTAGATATGATTACCATTCAGCGAGCTTATGAGGCTGGACAGAAAGTGATTACATCCATTGATGGAACCTTGGATGTTGCAGCGACACAGCTTGGAAGAGTTCGTTAGTAATTCGTATGTGATGAAAACAGGAGGACAAATCCTATGATGAGAGCATTATATACTGCCGCAACAGGAATGATTGCTGAGCAGACAAACGTGGATACCATTTCGAATAACCTTTCGAATGTAAATACAGTGGGATATAAGAATGAAAGAACCGAATTCAAATCCCTTTTATATCAAACACTTCAGACTCGTACAACCACAGCCAACGGGGACCCAAAACCAGTTGGTGCACAGGTTGGACTCGGTACCAGAGTTGCTGCAATTACCTCTATGTATACACAGGGTGCTTTGAATGCAAGTGAGAGTAATACGGACTTTGCAATTGAAGGACAAGGATTTTTTGCAGTACGTGGCGATGATGGGGGTGTTCATTACACAAGAAATGGTAACTTTACCTGGACACTAGATGCAGATGGACAGACGATTCTTGCAACGCAGCAGGGATTCCCGGTATTGGATGCAGATGGTAACCGTATTGTGGTTCCAGAGGGAGTTACTGCGGATCGCATGACCTTTTCTCAGTATGGAGACATTGGATATAAAGACGTCGAAGGCTACTTTATTGATTTGAATCAAAGATTTGGTGTGTATCAATTCTCTAATCCGGCAGGATTGGAAAAGAGAGGCAACAGCTTATTAGACATGACAGGTGCTTCTGGAAATGCGTTATTAGAGGGCGCAGCACCAGGAATCGTTCGAAGTAAGGTTTTACAGAATCGATTAGAGGGTTCTAATGTGCAAGTGGCAGATGAGATGGTTAATTTAATTATTGCGCAGCGCGCATATGAATTAAATTCGAAGGCAATTACTACAGCGGATTCTATGCTTGATACAGCAAACAACCTCAAGAGATAGGAGGTAGGCTATGGATTTTTCATCAATTAGTGGTGTGAATGCGGCGTTGGAACAGGCGAAGAAATCCAATACAAGTAATGCGTCAAGTTCCTTACAGAATTCTTTGGGAAATATTTCTTCGGATTCTTCGGAAGCCGAATTAAAGGGTATTATCAAAGACTTTGAATCCTATTTTGTTGAGCAAGTGATAAAAGAAGTGAAAGATTCTCTTACCATGGAGGATAAGGATAAGCACGATCAGACAATGAATCAGTATAAAGACTTCTTCATGGATACCGCAATTGAGAATATGGCAGATAAATTGGTAGATGAAGTAGGAGAGAACTTTACACAGCAATTGTATGAGCAGATGCGTCGCAATTATAATATAGGCGAGACAGAGTAAACGATACATAGAAGGGGCTTTTACCGAGGGTAAGGGCTCCTTTTATCTCGTTATTGTAATCGTATTCTTTTCTAATGAAAAGAATAGTAAGTGGAAAATTCGAAGTCACAGTTAGATGATGAAGAAAAAGTGGGGGTTGATTTGGAAACAATCAATGGATATGTAGATCATATAATTTATCGAAATGCGGATAACGGCTATACGGTTCTGGTACTCATCGTGGATGAAGAGGAGGTTACCTGTGTTGGTACTTTCTCAGACATCGCAGAGGGAGAAAATATTGAGGCGACAGGGGAATTCGTGGAGCACAACACCTATGGACGGCAGTTTAAGGTAAGTCAATTTGCAGAAAAAGCGCCAGAGGGGGAAATCGCCATTGAACGATATCTTGGCTCGGGAGCCATTAAGGGGATTGGAATTGCTCTGGCTGCGCGTATTGTACGCCGTTTCAAAGAAGACACCTTTCGAATTATAGAAGAGGAGCCGGAACGCTTGGCTGAAGTAAAGGGAATCAGTAAGCGCAAAGCGATGGAGATTGCAGATCAGGTGAATGCGAAAAAGGATTTGCGACAGGCGATGATTTATCTGCAACAGTTTGGAATCTCCACCAATCTTGCGGTTAAAATATATAACCGATATGGGCAGGAAATCTATCGCATTCTAAAAGAGAATCCGTATCAGTTAGCCGATGACATTGAGGGTGTCGGATTCAAGACCGCAGATGAGATTGCTGCGAAGGCAGGAATTCGAACGGACTCAGATTTCCGAATTCGAAGTGGAATTCTATATGCACTCTATCAAGCATCGGGAGAGGGACACACCTATTTACCGATGGAGGAATTGACGGTAAGAACTAGCAAATTGCTAGAGATTGATCCAGAGTATATGGAACCGCATTATATGAACCTCGCGATGGAGCGTAAAATCATTATGCGACAGACCGATGAGGTGACACAAATCTATAGTGCGAGCCTATTTTATATGGAGTCGAATGTGGCAACTATGCTGCACCAATTGAACGTCCGGTACGATGTGAGTGATGCTGAGATATTGACTCGCATCAAAAAAATCGAAAAGCAGACGGGCATGCAGTTAGATGAGCATCAGGTGGATGCAGTAAAGGAAGCAGTAAGGAATGGCTTGTTGATTATCACAGGTGGTCCAGGTACCGGTAAAACCACTACCATTAATACCATCATTCACTATTTTGAGATGGAGGGACTCGACATCTTCTTAGCCGCTCCTACTGGTCGTGCGGCGAAGCGAATGAGTGAGACGACAGGCTTCGAGGCTCGAACGATTCACCGTATGCTGGAGTTGAACGGTGGAGTGGACGGGAACGCAGGCTTTGAACGAAACGAGCAGAATCCATTGGAAACAGACGTCATAATCGTGGATGAGATGTCGATGGTGGATATCTCTTTGATGCATTCTCTTCTAAAAGCAGTTCTGGCAGGAACTCGACTAATTTTAGTTGGGGATACCAACCAGCTGCCAAGTGTGGGACCGGGAAGTGTGTTAAAGGATATTATTGATTCCCATGAGTTTAATACGGTTATGCTTACCAAGATTTTCCGTCAGGCAAGCACTTCCGATATCATTGTCAATGCGCATAAGATTAACAATGGGGAAGAAGTTATCTTGGACAATAAGAGTATGGACTTCTTTTTCTTAAAGCGCTACGAGGCAGAGAAAATTATCAATGTTACCATTCAGTTAATTAAGCAAAAGCTTCCTAAGTATGTGGATGCGTCTGAGTATGATATTCAGGTATTGACACCAATGCGGAAAGGTCTGCTTGGCGTAGAGCGATTGAATGAGATATTGCAGAACTATTTGAATCCACCGGATACAAGAAAACGTGAAAAAGCGTATGGAACTACGACTTTTCGTGAAGGTGACAAGGTGATGCAAACCAAGAACAACTACCAGATGGAATGGGAGATACGAAGTAAATTTGGTTTGGCGATTGACAAGGGAACCGGAATATTTAACGGGGACATGGGAATTATTCAACAAATCAATGATTTTGCAGAGACTATGACCATTGCCTTCGATGAGAATCGTATGGTGGAATATTCCTTTAAGAATTTGGATGAGCTAGAACTTGCTTATGCAATTACGATACATAAATCCCAGGGATCGGAATATCCAGCTGTGGTAATTCCGCTTTTGACAGGACCAAGAATGCTCATGAATCGAAATTTATTATATACAGCCGTTACACGAGCAAAAAAATGTGTTACACTAGTGGGAAATGATGAAACCTTTCAAATGATGATAGAGAATAACACACAGCTTGCAAGGTATAGTGGGTTACGTGATCGATTGAAAGAGAACTCCTAGACAGCTGAAGGATATAGGATAAAAGAGGAGAAGTAATGGAAATTAGATTACTTAGAGAAGAAGAGATTACAAAAGCAGTGGAATTGGCTAAAAACGTAAATGAGGTCTGTGTTGCTCCTAAAATGCAGCAATTTCCTGAAATGATGCACTATGTAGGTGCGTACATTGCAGAGGAGAATATCAGAGATTTGTTCGATTATAGAAAGCTTTTCCTCTGGGGAGCATTTGATCAGGAACAGCTGATTGGAATGAGTGGAATGGAAAGAAACGGACACATTACGATGCTTTATGTTTTGCCATTCTTTCAAAATCGTCATGTAGGAGCGCGGCTTCTTGAGGCGATGAAATGTTTTGCCAAGATGGAGGGAAGACTTAATCGTGTAACATTAAGTGCTATGCCTACTTCTACGGGGAGTTTTTTTCAGAAATATAATTTTGTTCCGATGGATGCAAGACAGAGTTGGAATGGACCTTATGTGTCCATGGTTGATAAGATTGAAAAGGATGCAATCTATGAGAAGCACCCGATTACAACAACACAAACAGTTGGGACAACGGTTACAACCTTCATTATTGTGACGGGAATTAGTATTTTATTCTTCCTTTATAAGTATGGGATGTTTGGTTTATAAGTAAATGATAATAAAGAAGAGAGATATATAAGTTTTGCCTAAAGTGTCTAGAATTTGGAGCAAAATATCAGCATTTTTTCTTTGCAAAATAGGTTGAAAAAAGTCAAATGATGTGATAAACTTTTTTCAATTTAGGCAGATATTGCGCGGAAAAAGAGAATCTCTCTTTTTTTTTGCCAATTCGCAAGAAAAAGAAAGGGCAA
>JAZUHO010000094.1:0-6539 GCA_045641745.1 Agathobacter sp.
ACACGAGATTTACATACAATCCGTACAAAGAGGTATTGCCTATGGTTGACAAGAAATTCTGCTTGTTATCCATATGCAAATCTCCATAGATTCCAAACAAATCGAAGCCTAAAAATTGAAGCAACGCAAATCCAACAACAAAACAGTAGAAAAAGGACAGAATGCATCCAAGTTTCCAGCCTAATTCACATAATTCCTTCTGTAGGAATCTTGTAATTCCAAATATCAAAAACAGCACTAAAAACCAGAAAAATCCAACATTATCTTCTACGCAGCCAGAAAATGCTACTTCTTTATTTCCCGAAAACAAGAAGCTCACTATATTTGCTCCAAGAAACAAAAAGAATGCCTTGTCTAACTCCTCTAAATTCTTCCACCAGCTTTTCCACTGTATTTTAGGCAGACCCTGCGCCTTTTTAACATTCTCCATCCACCATTCTGCAAAAGTATATCCACCAAATATGAAGGTAATTACCGAAGTATACACCAGCTTCGTTGTGGCGCAATCATAATATCCATTGTGGATTACAAGAGGCATTACCCCAACTAGGAGAATCACCCACAATGTAGCCATTGTTTTCTTACGATTATCCACGAATAAATGTTTGAAAATATGCATTTCCATTTACCCCCAATACATAATTCATAAGAATGATTCCCACTACTGCAAGAAGAATACCTCCCACTAATCCCAATGCTTGCAGTGATTCCACCTTACTCTTTTGCTTTTGTACATTCTGTCTTCCTTTTGTCTTTTTTCTTGTATCTTTTCCCATATCTTCTCCTTATGCTTGTCACTCTGTCTTTTTTCGAAACACCAATCCCTTTTGCACTCTATAGCTAATAAAGAAAAGAAGCGTGTCTACCACGATTTTCTCTATCGTCTCCCCCAGCGGAAAAATCCAGTAAAGTGCGGTAACCAAGCTTGCTGATACCAGCATTTGGATACCACATAACAGATAATATTTTCCTGCACTTCGTGCTAGCGATTCTTCACTTTGAAATACGAGCTTACGATTTACCATAAAATTGTACATCGAAGAACAAACTCTCGCCAAAATAGTTGCAAGTAAAATATACGGCAATACATGCCCCTTAAACAAAAGTACAAATAGTTGAAATAATCCAATATCAATTATCGATGCACTTAAGGATGAAAAAGTGTACTTCACAAAATTTCCTAAGAGTAATCGATAGATTTTATAAGAGTCCTTGATTGGGTTAAAATGCGACGATGCGTTTTCCTCAAAATATATGGTTTGAATTGTTACACTATCAATTGCAATTTTTTGTCTGCTGCATGTTATGAGCATATTCATTTCATACTCGTAGCGTTCTCCGTCTATTTGAGAGAATTCTTCCAATAATGCATTTGGAATTCCGCGCAATCCCGTTTGCGTATCCTTTAATTGAATTCCGTATAACAAGTGGAAAATGCGACGTGTAATCGAGTTTCCTGCTTTACTTTTAAATGGAACATCCTGATCAAACTCCCGCTCCCCCATAATAAGCGCGTGTTCTTTCTTCTTCCTTGTTTCCTCGCTAGTCTCTGGTATTGTTCCCTGTGATTCTTCACACATAAGCTTTGAAATCCGAAGCACATCCGACACCGCATGCTGTCCATCTCCATCCACCGTAATGACACCTTGATAGTTTTTGTCATATCCCTGTTGAAGGTAGTAGGTGATGGCGTCCTTTAATGCTCGGCCCTTTCCCAGGTTCTTATCATGTACCACAATCTCACATTCTGGTATCTTTTTCATTTCATCAAAGCGACTCTGAAATTGTTCCCCACTTCCATCATCTACCACAATAATTTTGCTAATCCCCTCTCGCACCAATTCACAAATATATCCAAATAGATTTGCATCTGGTTCTAACACAGGAATCACAATCGCAGCCTGCTCCCCCATAGTATTTTCTCCTTATACGCTTCTTTCTAACATACAAATCCCCTTACAATTGTTCTCATACGCAAAAATTGTCGCACGATTCACCTACTTATCATTATATAGGTTCTTCTTCCCATATACTAGAGCATTTTAATTTTTTATAGGCAATATACACTAATGTTTTTCACCTTTTTTCGTTCCAATTTGTTTGACACAGTTCATTGGTTACACTATCATTGTACATATGGGAGGGTTATATTATGGGATACATATTGGTTCTATTCATTATTTTTTCATTATCTGGAGCGCTTGCAATTGCAGGGAATCGTAAAATTGAAGAAACAGCTCCGGTATCTATCATGTTAATCATTAGTTTCCTATATTTTTGTGGTCTTTTCTTCCGCAATATTCCTTTGGGAATCTATCTGACCTTCGCCTTTTCTATCGTAGCATTTCTATATTTACTATACATGTTCATAAAGAAGCGAGACTGTCTTTACACGCATTGTTTTACCCCAGGTCTTCTTTTGTTACTTGGTATCTTCTTTTGGATGTTTGTCATCAATCTTCATCGCCTTGTATCCGTTTGGGATGAGATGTCCCACTGGGCGCTCGCTGTAAAAAACATGTGTTTCTTCGATGACTTTGCGTTCATTGAAGAAGCGAATACAACCTATAAAGGATATCCACCTGCAATAGCTTTGTGGGAATATTTTGTCTGTAAACTCACTGGCGGATATTCTGAATCTGCATTCTATAACGCATATAGCTGGTTCTTGCTCTCCCTTTGTCTTCCTATTTGCAAACAGTTTACCTGGAAACAATTGGGGTATGCTGCTACAAGTGCATTTTTTCTCATCCTTTTTCCATTAGCCGTCAACAATACCTATATGGTGGTAGGTTATGTGGACGTTCCACTCGGTATTTTGAGTAGCTATATTATCTTTCAGCTTTTCACGCTATCTCAGCGAAATTGGTATCACTACTTTGCGCTTTTTTTATCCATAAATACCTTATGTCTGATTAAAGCTACTGGCGTCACTTTCGCTATTATCATCCTTGCCTTACTTCTCAGTGATATCCGGATAGATTACCGCGCCATTTATTCCTCTATCGTTTGCGCCTTAGGAATTCTAATTGGGAAATTCTCCTGGACCTTTCTTCTGAAAGTATCAAATGTCTCAGGGGCATGGAATACCAGCAATTTTAACCTAACGAATCTTTCCCTTTTCTTACAAGGAAAAGGCGAATCCTATTGGTATCAAGCCACCTCCAATTTTGCACAGCAGTTTTTCTTTCGAAGATACGGAAATGGAATTATCGGTATTAGTATTTTTTTCTGGACCTTGCTTCTTGTTGCCAGCCTCCTTTTCATAAGTCGTAAGCTTGCAAACAAGGGACGCATTCGTAGATACTATGCCATTCTACTTACTGGAGAAGCCATCTATACCGTTGGTCTGCTTTGTCTTTATATTTTTACCTTTACGGAATATGAGGCGCTTGTTCTTGCCTCCTTTAGCCGCTATATGCTCAGTTATATGATTATTCTCTTGTTCTTTGTATTTCAACTCTTGTTCTCCTACATCGGAAAGGAATTATCTATTAAATGGGATGCGATTTTTGTTGTCATCCTATTTTGTGGGCTTCTCTGTGTCGTTCCATTTAAACAATTGCTTTATACGACCGTTCAGGTTGCCGACGACTGGAAAGAAGAACAAACTTACCGGAGTTACTATAAACCAATCCATTGGTATGATTCCGTATTGGACTATACAAAAGATAAATTAGCTATTGTTGCGCAAGGCGATTATGGGCTAAGTTATTACACCATCAAATATGAAATTACGCCTGTTAAAGTAGTCGATTTCTGGTCTCTCGGTGATCCATACACTTCTGTGGATTTCTATTCAAGGAACTACACTTCCCAGGAGTGGCTCACATATTTGGTGGAGCAAGGATGCACCTACGTCTATTTGCAGCAAATAAATGATTATTTCATTGCCAATCACGCAGATGCATTCGAAAACGAGGCACAAATAGAAACACATGCGCTCTATTCCATTGAAAAAAACGCCACAGGACTTTTCTTACGTCCTGTAGCGCTTTACTAACCAACTCGTATTCTATTTTTAGAAATAAGAGATATTCATATCGACTCTTCCGTTCACTCCTGGACAGGTTCCATCACTTGTGTACTGCCAGATGTCAAATCTTCCAGCATAGCCTGGAACGTCATTATATCTCGCGTACCAGATGGAAACCCAACCTGGGTAAGAAGCCGGAGTCAAATAATTGGTGAACCAGTTCTTATTTGCATATACCCCCGCATGGTAACCACTATTCTTTACGGTATTGCAGAATGCCATAACAATTTCATCTCGCTGAGCTGTTGATAGTCCGCCTTGTGTTTGGTTGTCTTCCATATCTATGTAGATTGGCAGAGAAATCTTACCTCTTCCATACTTCTCAGCAATGCTAATTGCATGAGATGCCTCTTCTACTGCTTGCGCAGCATTTTGTGCGGTTGAGTAATAGTATAAACCAATCTTAATTCCATTCGCGGTAGCTCCCTGAATATTTGCTTTCGCATACGGATCTTCATTTAGTGCTCTTGATTCAATTCCACGGAACCCTGCACGGATAATAGCAAAGCTGATTGCGCTTTTGGTTTCGGCCCAATTAATATTTCCATTCCACTTCGATACATCAATTCCATATCCGCTCGTCAGAAGTGCTCCATCACTTCCGAAATTATATTCCTGGTTATTGATAACTTGCTTGCCTATTACTTTGTTTCCATTCTTATCAAAATAATATCTCGTATTATTTAGTGTTTGCCAGCCTCGGTACTCAACAGGCTTTGTCTCTACATAAATTGCCTGTCCATTCGTATAATTTCCATATGTAGCAACCACCTTTTGGTTTCCTTGATCTACATATAAGGTTTTTCCATCCGGTGTTTTGATTGGATTGTTTCCGCCGTATACCGTATAGGAGCAATCAATTCTAACTTCTTTTCCACTTGTTGCAATACCTACAAAGGATACTGTTCCTGTGTAATTGTCTTCCCGATCATTAACTACAATTGTAAATGTGCCATTCTCCTGGTTTGACGCACTGCAATTCCCATCCGCAACAACACGAACCTCTCTCATATTCATAGCTTTCACTTGAACGTTAACGCTATTTGCCACATGAGAATAAAATACCGCATTGGTTGGTGCCGTTAATGATGCAAGTCCTCCGCCAGTCTCTGTGCACAGCATAATACCATTCTGTACGTGCGCTGTTTCTCTTGTATCTGCTTCTGTTTTCGTGATTTCTCCAGAGGTTGTTGCTTGCACAGCGATTCCGGAAACTGCTTTATATTCCGCTGGTATTACCTTGGCCTCAACATATTCAACTGTATTTTGTTTTACTGCCTCCTGAGGTGCTGCTTCTGCAGGTTTCGTATCCTGTGACGCGTCATACTTTTGCACCTTCTTTTCAATATTCGTAACCTTCTTGCATTCGACCTTATCTTTAACCGTGGCCTTTACAGCATATTCCACAGGATCATAATACTCCGTTGGTACATAGCACAATGTATATTCGGCCGGTTCTAGCTTGTCTGCATATACCATGCCGTCTTCATCTTCATCCACAAGTGCACGTCCGTCTAAGGCTTCTACCTGCTCCTTATACACACGAATCGCTTCCTCTTTTCCCAAGGTTAGCTGTTCCACTGGTGATAACGTTGCAAATTCTTCTCTGGTTAGTCCAGCCAGATATACTTCCTTCGATGTACTTTCTGTATTTTGATTTTTATGCTTGCCCTGTTCTTTTTGTTCTGTACCCGCTTCTTTTGATGCAGACATGTCTGTTTTCTCTTCTGTTGTCTTATTTTCTGCATCCGTCTCTTGTGCGCTCATTGTCTGCTGTGCTTCGGCTAGTTTTGTATTATACTCCTTGATTTTCGCAATCTGCTCTCCTACTTTAGCTGCTTCCTCTTGCTTTGCAAGTATCACAGAAAACTTTTTACCCGCAACCTTGTTTTCTTCTGTGTCAGTAAAGTACACCGTGATATCCTTTTCCACAGAATCGCTTGAGATGGCAAGCGCAGCATATGTTGGTACTGTTACCGTAGGCTTCTCTGAAGTTGGCTCCTTTATCACAATTTCCTCAGTTTCGCTATCTTCTATCTTGGCAATGACTGGTTCCTTGTGTGTTGCTCCATATAAGCTTACGCCACCAGCAACTACTCCCACGACAACACAGGCGCAAGCAATACCTGCAATCACTTTCGGTTGCAAGCTCCATGCTGCAATCTTCTTTCCTAAGTTAGTAAACACTGTCCAATTGCTTTTATCAAATAATTTCAAATGCATCTTCCTATAATTCCTTTTCTTTCTGTTCATCTTTGTTTGTCTGGTTACACTATTGCAAATTATAGTGCATACGCCCTAGGCATACAAGGGGTATTTTTTTCCAACCATTTACCCCTTCCTCTGATAAGCCTTCACAAAGAAAGATGCTAAAGCTTATCGCCTTAGCACCTTTTGCTTTTGTTTTTTATCTGCTTACTTTTTAAATTTCAATTCCATTTTTCTTAAGTAATGCTCTGGCCGACTCTACCGAATCCACTCCTGTTGCATTCTTAACTGGCGC
>JAZUHO010000095.1:0-9853 GCA_045641745.1 Agathobacter sp.
TTCATTTTAGTGCTTTAAACATGGATGGATTCAAAGAACTCAAAGATGGTGAGAAGGTTGAATTTGATGTAGTGGATGGAGATAAAGGTCCACAGGCAGCTAATGTAACAAGATTTGCATAGGAAACAATGAGCGCTTTCGAAAGAAGGCGCTTTTTTTTATAGAGGAAATTCTTCTATAAATTAAAAATGCTTCGCGGGAATGTGCAGAGGAATAAAAGTATAAAGCAATAAGATTATAGATTGTATAAACCAACAAGATTATAGTTTATCTTTTCTAGAATTGGAAAACATGATAATATATAGTTATATTGCTATTTTTTGCGATAATGCAATTGTGGAGGAATAAGAAGGATGGACTTTTCGAGAGCTAAAGCCTATGAACTAATAAAGGAAGAAAAGATTGTTGACATACAATCGGATGGTTACATTTTAAAACACAAAAAAAGTGGTGCAAGAATTGTTCTTGTTCATAATGACGATGACAATAAAGTGTTCTATGTGGGATTTCGGACACCACCAGCAGATGAAACCGGTGTAGCACATATTATTGAACATACGGTGTTGTGTGGATCGGATAAATATCCTGTGAAGGATCCGTTTATTGAGCTGGTAAAGGGATCGTTGAATACCTTTTTGAATGCAATTACGTATGCTGAGAAGACGATGTATCCTGTAGCAAGCTGCAATGACAAAGATTTCCAGAATCTTATGGATGTTTATTTGGATGCTGTATTCCATCCAAATATTTACAAAACGGATATGATTTTTAAACAGGAAGGCTGGCATTACGAGTTAGAGGATAAGGAGGCACCTATTACAATAAATGGTGTTGTTTATAACGAGATGAAGGGCGCCTACTCTTCATCGGATACAGTCCTCGCAAAGCAGATTGACATGGCGCTTTTTCCGGATAATTCTTATGCCAAGGATTCTGGTGGAAATCCAGAGGCAATTCCAGAACTCACTTATGAGCAGTATTTGGATTTTCATCGCAATTATTATCATCCATCAAATTCCTATATTTATTTGTATGGTGATATGGATTTTATAGAGAAACTAAATTGGCTGGATGAGGAATACTTGTCAAAATTTGAAGCAATTGCGTTAGATTCTTCGATTGCTTTACAGGAGCCATTTAAGGAGAGAAAGGATGTGGTGGCTTCGTATTCCATTTCTTCCAACGAGGAAGAGAGAGATAATGCGACGCTTTCTTATAACTGGGTTATTTCCAATGTGCTGGATAAGGAGTTATATGAGGCAATTGATTTGCTGGATTACGCGCTCATCAGTGCGCCAGGTGCTCCATTAAAGAAGGCGCTGATTGATGCTGGAATTGGAAAGGATGTATCTGGTTCTTTTGATAATGGCTCATTACAAATGGTATTTAGTATTGTAGCAAAGAACGCAAATATAGAAGATAAAGAGCGTTTTGTTCAAATTATTGAAGATACGTTGCGAGATATCGTTAAAAATGGAATTAATAAAGAATCCCTTTTGGCGGGGATTAATAGCTCAGAATTCAAATTCCGTGAGGCTGATTTTGGTCAATTCCCTAAGGGGTTATTATATGGTATTCAGTGCATGGAAAGCTGGCTATTTGATGATATGGAACCATTTATGCATTTGAAATGCTTGGACATCTTCCAACAGCTGCGCGATAATATAAGCTCTGATTATTTTGAACAATTGATTCAGAAGCATTTCTTACAAAATACGCATTGTGCGGTGGTAAGCTTAGTTCCAGAAAAAGGACTCAATGCGAAAAAAGATGCGGCTTTGGCACAAAAATTGCAAGCATACAAAGAGAGTCTTTCTGAGGATGAGATTACAAAATTGGTGGAGGATACGCAAAAATTAAAGGATTACCAGGAGGAACCATCTTCCAAGGAAGAATTGGAAAAAATTCCAATGCTGAGTCGCGAGGATATACGACGCGAGGTAAGACCAATTAGTAACATTGAGCACGAGATAGATGGGGTTTCGGTAATTGGACATGAGTATGCAACGAATGGAATCGATTATGTAACCTTGTTCTTTGATGCATCCAATTTAAGCTATGAGGATGTTCCATATTTGGGAATTCTTCGTACGGCTTTGGGGTATGTAGATACCAAATCCTTTGATTATCCAGATTTGGCAAATGCAATTAATATTTTTACGGGTGGAATCTCTAGTAGCTTAAGCAGTTATAATTGTGAGTCGAAGAAGGAATTTATGATTAAATATGAGGTGCGCATGAAGGTGCTTCGTGAGAACCTATATCGAGCATTAGGAATTGCTTTGGAAATTATCACAAGCTCAAATCTTCGGGATGAGAAACGAATTTATGAGTTGCTGGCGCAGACGAAATCAAGACTGCAGGATACACTTTCGCGCGCAGGAAGTAGTGTTGCTTCTATGAGGGCACTTTCTGGAATATCGGAGCAAGCATATTATTTGGATTGCACATCCGGAATTAATTATTATCGTGTGGTAGCAGACTATGAAGAACATTTTGAAGAGAAGAAAGAGGAACTGATGGATCGCCTGGAGAACCTGGCAAAACGTCTTTTTGTTAAATCTAATTTGATGGTTAGCTTTACTGGCTCACAGAAGGCTTACCAGCATGCAGAAAAGGAACTTAAGACGTTTATTGAAAAGCTTCCAGATGATAGCTATGAACAGAAAAAGGATGCTGTGGTATTAAAGAAAGTCAATGAAGGCTTCCAGGATGCATCGCAAATTCAATATGTTGCAAGAGTAGGAAGCTATAAGAATCATGGATTCGCTTATACGGGACGTTTCAGAATTTTAAAGGTGATATTGGAATACGATTATCTGTGGAATCAAGTACGAGTTCTTGGTGGAGCGTATGGCTGTAATGTGGGATTCTTCCGAAGCGGAGAAGCATATTTTGTATCCTACCGAGATCCAAATCTTGGAAAAACATTACAGGTATTTGATAAAATACCAGAGTTTATTCGCAATTTTGATGTAGATGATCGCGAGATGACACAGTATATCATTGGAACCTTTGGTGGCATGGACACACCATTATATCCAGAGGCGAAGGGAATACGAAGCATGTCTATGTATTTGGAAGGAATCACAGAGGAACAAATTCAACGTGAGCGTGATGAGGTACGTAATGTAACACCAAAAGATATTCGCAATCTGGCGGATGCGATAGAGGCAATTCTTTCGGATCATTGCATTTGTGTTATAGGAAACGAAGAGAATATCGAAAAAGAAAAGAACTTATTTGATCAAGTTGTTAGCTTGTATTAGACAACAATATAGTATAGAGAAACAGGAGTAAGTATGAACGAGAGCTTTAAATCGGGATTTGTAACGATTATTGGACGCCCAAATGTTGGAAAGTCTACACTTATGAATCGATTAATTGGACAAAAGATTGCAATTACTAGCAATAAACCACAGACAACAAGAAATCGTATTCAGACCGTGTACACCGATATGGATAAAGGGCAGATTATATTCCTTGATACACCAGGTATTCATAAGGCAAAGAATAAGCTGGGAGAATACATGGTAAATGTGGCTGAGAAGACTTTGAATGAGGTGGATGTGGTTCTTTGGCTAGTAGAACCGACGAATTTTATCGGTGCAGGAGAACAGCATATTATAGAACAACTAAAGAAGGTGCGTACGCCGGTTATTTTAATCATCAATAAGGTGGACACTGTTGAGCATGATCAGGTGTTTGAATTTATTGATACGTATCGAAAGGTGTATGATTTCGCTGAAATTATACCAACTTCAGCATTGCGTGGACAAAATACGCAGGATGTTATTGATAGCATTTTTAAGTATTTGCCTTATGGACCACAGTTTTATGATGAAGATACCATTACAGATCAGCCAGAGCGTGCAATCTGTGCAGAAATCATTCGAGAAAAAGCGTTGCATGCATTGAATGACGAAATTCCACATGGAATTGCAGTGGGAATTGACCAGATGAAGGAGAGACCACATTCCAATATCATTGATATTGATGCAACGATTGTATGTGAGAGAGATTCCCATAAAGGAATTATTATTGGAAAGCAAGGAGCAATGCTCAAAAAGATTGGTTCCAATGCCCGCTATGAGATGGAACGTTTGCTAGATGCAAAGGTGAACTTGAAGCTTTGGGTGAAGGTTAAGAAGGACTGGCGAGACAGTGACTTCTTAATTAAGAATTTTGGATATAGAGAAGAAGAGTAATCATCTAATTCGACGGAGGAAATCGGATGTCAGGTCAGGTAGTACTTACCGGGATGGTTCTTACTGCAATGCCGGTTGGCGATTATGACAAACGGATCACGATTCTGACGAAAGAAAGAGGAAAGATTACCGCTTTTGCCAGAGGTGCAAGACGTCCCAATAGTCAATTACTTGCAGTTACCAATCCATTTTGCTTTGGTGAGTTTGAATTGTATGAAGGGAAAAGTGCCTACAATTTGACGAAGGCAAACATATCAAATTATTTTCGAGAACTTGCATATGATGTGGATCGTGTATATTACGGATTCTATTTTATGGAATTTGCATCCTACTATTGTCAGGAGAATAATGATGAGATTCAGATGCTGAAGCTCCTATATCAAAGCTTACGCGCATTATCAAGTCAGGCGTATGATACACGTTTGATTCGCAACATCTTTGAATTAAAAGCAATGACAATTAACGGAGAAGGTCCGAGCATGTTTGCATGTATGCATTGTCACACGACAGAGAATCTTCGCCTTTTCTCAGTGAAGAGAGGGGGCATGTTTTGCAGTACATGTGGGGCACAAGTGATTGCACGTCCGATTCAAGAGGCTACGCGCTATACTATGCAATATATAGTATCTTCGCCAGTGGAAAAGGTGTATTCCTTTAAAGTAAGTGAGAATGTACTGGATGAATTGACACAAATTATGCACGAGTATATGGCAGAATACGTAAGACATAAATTCAAATCGCTGGAAATTATTGCGGAAGGGGAATCTTTCCTGGGTTGAAATGCTCTCATGAAAAGAGTATAATAGCATGGATATTGACATGAAGCAGGAGGGAAACATGAAGAAAAAAGTGACAGTAATCTTGGCAACAATGCTGAGTTTATGTATGCTTACCGCGTGTGGCAAAGGCGACTATAAAGCGGATGTTAATACAGTATTTGTATGTAAAGATGGAAGTATTGTTACAACAGATGTTGAAGATTTTGATGAAGATACTTACGATAAGGATAGCTTAAAAACCTATGTGGATGATGCCATTCAAGCCTATAACGATGCACATGAAGATGGCACTGTAAAGGTTATGGATCTTACAGTAAAAGAGGGAAAAGCAACCCTTATGACCGAATACAAGACAGCAAAGGATTATAGTGATTTCAATGGAATTGAATTGTTTGCAGGGACCTTGTTAGAGGCAAAAGAAGCTGGATACAAGTTTGATACTTCTTTTGCAGAAATTCACAAAGGAGATGTGAAAGGACTTGTTGATAAGAGTGCATTCTATGATGAAGACAAGTATAAGATTGTCATAATCAAAGGAAATACGAATGTTCATGTAAAAGGGAATATTTTATATGCTTCTACAGAAAATGTCGAGATGGTAGACAATAAGACTGTATGTATTCGTCCGGGGCAAAGTCTTGTGAAAACTGAAGATGAACCAGAGAATACAACAGCTACGGAAATCGTACAAGAGACAGAAGAAGGGGAGAGTACAGAAAGTTTAGACGAAGAGATTACCTTCAACTTCCCAGCTGAGGATAAAGCGCAGAGTGCCGCAGAGTCTGAAATAAGTAATGTATATACATATATCATATATAAATAATGAAAGAATGAGAGGAACAACACATTATGGAAAAGTCGATGGATAAAATCGTACAAGTTGCAAAAGCGAGAGGATTTGTTTACCCAGGATCCGAAATCTATGGGGGACTTGCAAATACATGGGATTATGGAAATCTTGGTGTTGAGTTAAAGAACAATGTAAAAAGAGCTTGGTGGCAGAAATTTATTCAGGAGAATCCATACAACGTTGGTGTTGATTGTGCGATTCTTATGAACCCTCAGACATGGGTTGCATCGGGACATCTTGGAGGATTCTCAGATCCACTTATGGATTGTAAAGAATGTCACGAAAGATTCCGTGCAGATAAAATTATTGAAGACTATGCGGATGAGAATGGAATCGATTTAGGTGGTTCTGTAGACGGATGGACCAATGAGCAGATGGTAGATTTCATCGAGGAGCATCAGATTGCATGTCCTACTTGTGGAAAGCATAACTTTACAGATATTCGTCAGTTCAATCTTATGTTTAAAACCTTCCAGGGTGTAACAGAAGATGCAAAGAGTACAGTATATTTAAGACCAGAGACAGCACAGGGTATTTTCGTTAACTTTAAAAATGTTCAAAGAACATCTAGAAAGAAAATTCCTTTTGGAATTGGACAGATTGGTAAGTCTTTCCGTAACGAGATTACACCAGGAAACTTTACCTTCCGTACAAGAGAGTTTGAGCAGATGGAGCTCGAGTTCTTCTGTGAGCCTGGAACAGATTTAGAATGGTTCCAGTACTGGAGAGCATTCTGTCGTGATTGGTTACTTTCTCTTGGAATTAAAGAGGATGAGATGAGACTTCGTGATCACTCAGCAGAGGAGCTTTGCTTCTATTCGAAAGGAACTACAGATATCGAGTTCAAATTCCCATTTGGTTGGGGAGAGCTTTGGGGTATTGCGGATCGTACCGATTACGATTTGACACAGCATCAGAATACTTCAGGACAGGATATGACTTACTTTGATGATACAAAGAATGAGAAATATGTTCCATACGTTATTGAGCCTTCACTTGGAGCGGACCGTGTTGTATTAGCATTTTTATGTGCTGCTTATGATGAAGAAAACATTGGAACAGAAGAGAAGCCAGATGTAAGAACTGTATTCCATTTCCATCCAGCTCTTGCACCAGTTAAGATTGGTGTGCTTCCTCTTTCTAAGAAACTGAATGAGGGTGCTGAGAAGGTATTTGCGCAGTTATCTAAGAAGTACAACTGCGAATTTGATGATAGAGGAACAATTGGTAAGAGATATCGTCGTCAGGATGAGATCGGAACACCTTTCTGTGTAACTTATGACTTTGATTCAGAAGAAGATTTGGCAGTTACTGTTCGTAATCGTGATACGATGCAGCAGGAAAGAATTAAAATTGAAGATTTGGATGCATATTTTGCTAAGAAATTTGAGTTTTAATTTCAATTAGAAGTATATTATTTCAATAAAATAAACGATGAGAAAAGATTGTATTTTAGATTTGAATGTGGAATCTAGGTGCAATCTTTTTTCGTTTTTTGGTGCAACATGGTGGAAGAAGCTGTAAATGACGGAGAAAATCACTATATTTAAGGGAAAATGTAAGATTATACGAAGAAAATAGGAATTCCAACTAAGTCAATTAAGCTAGAAATAGGACGAAGGTAGTTGAATTTTGATGAAATAAAATGGTATAATAGTACTAGTTGAGAAAGGAGTCGCTATGAAGAGCATAAAAGGTAAACTAAGTCTGATATTTGGAATTTTATTTTTTGTGGTATGTACATGCTTAAGCCTCGCAGCGTATTTGAATTCTGTGACAATGTTGCAAGAATCGAATGAAGACTCTTTACAAAAAGTATCCCTCCAAACTTCTCGTACAATCGCTGGGATGATAGAAGGGAATATCAAGCAATTGGAGTCAATTGCGGCACGAGCTGACCTTAAGGATCCGAATGTAAGTAAGGCGGATAAAATTAAAGTATTGAAATCTGAAGCGGAGCGAATCGGATGTGAGCGTCTTACAATTATTGATGTAAATGGTGATTCGTTTAACGGAAACGGAAAAGAGCAAAATCTTGCAGATCGTGAATACTTTACAAAGGCTATGGCTGGAGAAAGTAATCTTACAGATCCTACAATAGGTAAATCTACTGGACAGTTGCTGGTATTTTATGCAGTTCCTATTCGTGAAGGGGACAAGATTATCGGTGTATTACAGGAAGTTCAGGATGGAACCAACTTAAGTCTGTTGACTAACGAAGTAAAATATGGCCAAAATGGATTTGCATATATGGTAAAAAGCGATGGAACCATTATTGCCCATACGGATAGTGAATTAGTTTTAAACTGTGAGAACGTTATTGAGACTGGAAAGACAGATGAAGCCTATGCAGATTATGCAAAAGCAGTGGAACAGACCATCGATGAAAAAAATGGATTTGCTTCCTATACCAAAGATGGAAAAGAGCAGTATATTGGATTTGCGCAAGTTGAGGGAACTACATGGGAAGTTGTGGTCCAGATAGAAAAATCGGAGATTATGGAAAGCTTGGAACGCTTAAAAGCTTTGATATTCACTTCCTCTGGAATATTTATTTTGATTGGTGTGGGAGTTGCATTGCTGATTTCTCGCAGTATTTCAAAAGGAATTAAAGAGTCATCTGATAAATTGGATGTGATGGCAAGTGGAGATTTACGTGTAGAAATGTCTGAAAAGCTTCTTGGACAGAAGGATGAGGTAGGCGGAATTA
Organism: Agathobacter sp.; assembly: GCA_045641745.1. Taxonomy (GTDB): domain Bacteria; phylum Bacillota; class Clostridia; order Lachnospirales; family Lachnospiraceae; genus Roseburia. Next base: position 8,548 of record JAZUHO010000095.1, read on the forward strand.
CACGTGCAATGAAAGCCATGAGCGACGCCTTTTCTAAAACAGTACATAAGATTAAGGACAATTCTTCTGATATTGACAAGGAATCAGAGAGCTTGGCTATGACGGCAGATGAAATTAGTTCTGTTTCGCAGAATGTTGCAGAAGCAATTAGTGAGGTTGCGCATGGAACAACAGAACAGTCTGAGAATCTATCTAAGATTTCGGATATTTTGAGTGAGTTAGAAGAAGTAATTATCCAGATTGTTGATCAGATTAAAGATGTGGATGAGGCATCTAAAACAATAAATAAGCAAGCACTTGCTAGTAGTGATGAGATGGCACTTTTGAATAATTCAGTAGAAAAGGTTGGGGATGTATTTGGTACCTTCCGCGTGAAAATTAATGCGTTAGGTGAAAATGTATCAGAAATCAATTCCATTACGAATGTCATTAATGAAATCGCAGATCAGACGAACTTGCTTGCTCTCAATGCTGCTATTGAAGCGGCCAGAGCAGGAGATGCAGGAAAAGGTTTTGCTGTAGTAGCAGATGAGATACGTGCACTTGCAGAACAGTCGCAGGCTTCTTCTGAGAAAATTAGTCAGTTAGTTATAGGAATATCTGGTGAAACCAATAAAATCGTTGAAGAATCAATGGTTATGGATACAGAATTGTCGCAACAGGGGAATTTGATTCGGAAATCAATTGCTTCGTTTAAGGCAATTATTTCTGCAATCGAAGAGATTATGCCAAAGATTCGTGTCGCTGAAGGTTCTGCCACGGATTTGGAGGAAAAGAAAGATGTAATCCTTTCAAATGTTGAGAATATATCTTCGGTTGCGTTGGAAGTATCTGCATCGGCAGAAGAAATTTCCGCAGCGGCTCAGGAGATGAATGCATCGATTGCTGAGATGGCAGGAATTGCAGAGAAATTGAAAAATAATACGATGGAAATGCGTGAAAGCGTCGATGAGTTTAAAGTTTCAGAATAAATGCTTAGAATTAGAAAGTCTTCGAATTGGGTGGTGATTCAATTCGGAGACTTTTTTAAGTTATGGAAATTCTATAAGTTAAAAAACGCTCCGCGGGATGCTCAAAATGCGTATGGCATTTTGTTGTATTTTTGGTTCGATTCTACGCCTTTTCTATATAATATTGATAAAAAAGGAAAAAAGTACCAAAACGGAATTCGTCAAATGCCCGAGAAACCTAGAAAAATAGCTTGTCAAATGAAGAATCTGTGTTAAAATGGTTTATGTGCGACATGAGTCGCCATAGTGTTGGCAGATGAGCAAAATTCTTTGGGAACGGAGAAATTTGATCTGAC
>JAZUHO010000096.1:0-5360 GCA_045641745.1 Agathobacter sp.
GAGCACACTGGGAAACAAAGATGCAACAATGCAAAAGGTAGAACCGGATAAAATAGAAGCCCGTTACAAACCGGGCGTGTATTACAAAGTGGTTGCATTGGGCGAGCAGACGATGGAGATTCGTCTGGTATTGGACGAAAACCATATCAATGGTGTTGGATTTTCCCAAATTGATGAGGTGACGCAGACTATGTTTCCTCTCGCGGAGCCTACCATGAAGGAATTATCTGCACAAATCGTTGAGAAACAATCGGTAGACGCTGTTGAAATGACGGATAACAATCAATACACATCGGCTGTATTACTAGAAGCCATTCATTCTTTAATAAAAAAAGGAAGTGCCACATAGCAGTGACACTTCCTTTTTATGTTCTCTTATTTTGAAAGCTCAGAAAGATAATCAGATACCGCGTCTGTGGTTACCTGATAAGTTTTTGCTGGCTTATGCGATTCATGGTAGTTATATCCACTAAAACCTGCCCAACCAATGATGGCGAGAACAACAACCCAAACACCTGCGATAGTTGCAACGTGGATGCGTTTCTCCTTTGCCATAGTCTTCTTTCTGTTTGATTTCTCTTTCTTATATTGATCAACTTTTGCCTGACTCATTTTTCTTCTCCTTGTTAAACTATTTAACGATGTAATATTACACGTTTTATCCTGAAAAAGCAATAGATTTGTCCCGAAAAAACACTAGATTATCTTGCTATTCTGTGGGGATTTGGGGTACAATGTCTTGTAATTATAATAACAATAAAATGTGAAAAAAATGTGGCCGCATTAGGGGCACTGGATTTGGATAAGGAGGCGCTATGAGTTTAGCAGATGAGACGTTTGTGAGTATGTGTAAAGACATACTAGAAAATGGTGTTAGCACGGAAGGCGAAAAGGTTCGCCCACATTGGGAGGACGGAAGTAGCGCCTATACAATTAAGAAATTCGGCGTGGTGAATCGATATGATTTGTCGAAGGAATTCCCAGCAATTACATTACGAAAGACAGCAATTAAAACTTGTGTGGAAGAAATGTTATGGATTTGGCAGAGAAAAAGCAACAATATCCACGATTTAAAGAGCACGGTATGGGATGAATGGGCAGATGAAAATGGTTCCATTGGAAAGGCTTATGGATATCAGCTAGGCGTAAAGCATCAGTATAAAGAGGGCATGTTTGATCAGGTGGATCGTGTTATCTATGATTTGAAAAACAATCCATTTAGCCGTAGAATCATGACCAACATTTATGTGCATGAAGATTTACATGAAATGAATTTGTATCCATGCGCATATAGTATGACATTCAACGTGACACAAAAGCCAGGGGATGAGAAGCTTACCTTAAATGCGATTCTAAACCAGCGTTCGCAGGATGTTCTTGCGGCAAACAACTGGAATGTATGTCAGTATGCAGTGCTTATGCATATGCTTGCTCAGGTATGCGATATGCAGGTTGGAGAATTGGTGCATGTAATTGCAGATGCACATATTTATGATCGCCATGTTCCACTTATTAAAGAATTGATTGAAAGAGAACAGCATCCAGCACCAAAATTCTGGCTGAATCCAGAAATTAAGGACTTCTACCAGTTTACAACGGATGATATTAAAATAGAAGATTATGTAACTGGACCACAAATTAAAAATATTCCTATTGCTGTATAGCAGGAAACAGGAGGTACTATGAATTTAATTGCAGCAGTTGATAGCAATTGGGCGATTGGCAAGAACAATCAGCTTCTTGCACGTATCCCGGCAGATCAGAAATTCTTCCGAGAGACTACAACAGGAAAAGTCGTAGTTATGGGAAGAAAGACTTTAGAAAGCTTTCCAGGGGGCGTTCCTCTAAAAAATAGAACGAATATTGTATTGACACACAATCCGAATTACAAAGTAAAGGATGCGATTGTTGTTCATTCTCTTGAGGAATTAAGAGAGGAATTAAAACAATATAACAGTGAAGATATCTATATTATAGGTGGGCAGAAAATCTATGAACAGTTAGTGGATGAGTGCGACGTTGCACACATTACGAAGATTGACTATGCATACGACGCCGACGCCTTTTTCCCTAATTTGGATGAGAAACCAGAATGGAAAATTACAGCAGACAGCGAAGAACAGACCTATTTCGATCTTGTCTATTATTTTTATAAATACGAGCGAGTCACTAACGCTTAATTTATAAAAAGATTAAGATTGGATAGGAGATTAGGAATGGATATTACAGGAAGAAAACTATTTGTAAAAGCACTACAGGAGGAAGGAGTTCGCACCGTTTTCGGGTACCCAGGCGGTATGGTGACGGACCTCTTTGACGAATTATATAAGCAGGATGAAATTGAAGTGGTTTTGCCACGACACGAGCAGGGATTGATTCATGCAGCAGAAGGATATGCCAAAGCTACCGGAAAGGTGGGCGTGTGCCTGGTGACGTCAGGCCCAGGAGCGACGAACATTGTAACCGGATTGGCGGACGCACATTATGATAACATTCCATTGGTTTGCTTTACAGGACAGGTTCCTTTAAGCATGATTGGCAATGACGCTTTTCAGGAAGTGGATATTGTTGGAATGACGAGAAATATCACAAAGTATAGCGTAACCGTACGCAATCGAAATGAGCTTGGAAAGATTATTAAGATGGCGTTTCATATTGCGTCTACCGGACGTCCAGGTCCGGTATTGATTGATATCCCTAAGGATATTCAAAATCAGACGGGAGAACCAGAGTATCCAAGTCATGTGGAAATTCGCGGTTATAAGCCTTACAACGGAGTGCATATTGGGCAGCTTAAGAAAGCGTATAAGCTGTTAAAGCAGGCAAAGAAGCCACTGATTCTAGCAGGTGGCGGCGTACATATTTCTGGTGCAGAGAGTTTACTCAAAGAGTTCGCAGAGAAGATGAATGTTCCTGTTGTTACCACGATTATGGGAAAAGGCGCCATTCCAGAAACCCATCCGCTCTATGTAGGAAATAGTGGAATGCATGGTCGCTTTGCAGCGAATAAAGCAGTGGCGGCATGTGATGTCTTGTTTTCGATTGGAACTCGTTTTAACGATCGCATTACGGGAGACTTGAATGAATTTGCTCCGAAGGCGCAGATTGTGCATATAGATGTGGATACTGCCTCAATTTCCAGAAATGTTGTGGTGGATGTTCCAGTGGTTGCAGATGCAGCACAGGCTTTGGAGAAATTGGTGGAATGGGCAGAAGCCAAGGATACTGCTAAGTGGATGACAGATATTGCAAAATGGCAGCAGGAGAATCCATTGGAAATGCGAAAAGATAAAGGGATGACTCCGCAGATGATCATGGAGCACATCAATCAGAATTATAAGCAAGCAATCTTTGTTACGGACGTAGGACAGCATCAAATGTGGGCAACACAATATTTGAAGCTTGATGAAGGCAGCCAAATGATTACTTCTGGCGGTCTTGGAACCATGGGCTTTGGATTTCCAGCCGCAGTGGGAGCTAAGATTGGTATGCCAGAGAAGGATGTTGTTTGTATTACTGGTGATGGTGGTTTTCAGATGAATATGCAGGAGATGGCGACTGCAATCACACAAGGAACCCAGCTTACGATTTGTATACTGAATAATTATTACTTGGGCATGGTAAGACAAATGCAGCAGCTATTCTACGGAAAGCGTTATGCAGCCACCTGCCTTCGAAGAAGAAAAGGATGCCCAGATAATTGCAAGGGACCAAATGAAGCCTGCCCTCCATATGTTCCGGATTTTGTTGCATTTGCAGAAAGCTATGGCGCAAAAGGAATTCGTGTAGAAAAGGAAGCGGATATTGATGCAGCTTTTGCAGAAGCAAAGAAGTACACGGATGGTCCAACAATCATTGAGTTTATGATTTCAACCGATGAAATCGTACTTCCTATGGTAAAAAGTGGCAATCCGATGTCGGAAATGATCTTGAAGTAAGGAGGGATAACATGGCAGAAATGAAAAATCGTTGGATTGCATTATATGTAGAAAACCAGGTTGGTGTCCTTGCGAAAGTCTCCGGATTATTTTCGGGAAAATCCTATAATCTGCAGTCATTGACTGTAGGAACAACGGAAGATGAGTCGGTATCAAGAATGACCATTTGTGTAACAAGCGATGATATTACTTTTGAACAAATCAAAAAGCAGTTGAATCGTATGGTCGAAGTAATTAAAGTCATGGATTTGACAGATGTCCCAATTCACATGAAAGAAATTATGTTTGCGAAAATCCTCAATGTGAATGCAGAGCAAAAGGCGGAAATTTTCCAGATTGCGCAGGTGTTTCATGTAGATGTGCAAGACATTGGGAAGGATTCTATTCTTTTAGAATGTAAATTGACGGAACACCGCAACAATGATTTGATCGCATTATTAAAATCTAAGTTTCACCATATCGAGGTAGTACGTGGCGGTGCAGTGGCAATAGAATCCATTAGCACTGGATGCAGATAATAGAAAGCGAAGAAAGACGACGAAAGTACGACAAAGTACGATAAAAGAATGATGAAAGTACGATAAAAGGACAAAAAGAGGACGACGAGGTCGTTCTCTTTTTGTACTGTGAAATATGCGCTACTTGGGGCAATACCTATAATTCGATTCTCAGAAGCACTTGATTTCAAGTTTCAGGGGAAAGAGTTTCACCATGGTAGGTGCAGCATCTCGTTTAACATTGGTGTGAAGTAATCACCCCAAGTCCAAACCAAGACATCGCAAGCATCAAAAAAGATAAAACCAGCAGAAATTGATGCGAGAAAAACGTAAATCCTGGTATCTAATCATCAAAAGAAGAAGAAACAGGGAAAATTGATGCGAGAAAATCATAAATCCATGAAATTAATCATCGAAAGAAGGAGAAACAGGAAAAATTGATGCGAGAAAATCGTAAATCCATGAAATTAATCATCAAAAGAAGAAGAAACAGGGAAAATTGATGCGAGAGAATCGTAAATCCATGAAATTAATCATCGAAAGAAGAAACAGGAAAAATTGATGCAAGAAAAACGAGAATCTAGGGACAACCCGAGAAACAATTTGTGTAGAAACTTGTAAATCCGTGCTATTCGAAACGAATTATAAGGACTCCCCCAAAAGAGCACTTATTTAATAGATTTAAGGCATTCGGACGAAAAGAAATTTAAGGTATTCAGACGAAAAGAAAATGCTTGACGAGGGAGAAAGTATTATATAATATAAGAGATTGCGGAATTGAGAAAAGATATCTTAAAAATAAAATAAACATATGAGGCGAGTTACAATTAAGAAAGTGAGGAAACTATGGAACAACGAAAAGAAAATAAGATGGGAACCATGCCAATTGGACCATTGCTTATTGATATGTCTTTACCAATGATGA
>JAZUHO010000097.1:0-46597 GCA_045641745.1 Agathobacter sp.
TGCCAGATCATATTTTTTCATTAGTTGACTGGTTGCCACTGCAATGTCTCTTCCTCCTGGAACCATCCATGGTACTACCCCGATTCCCGCTGGGAATACAACTGGACACTCTGTGGCCATCTCCCATAGTTCACGTGTAAACACCTTATCTTCTAGCGGAAGCACAAAGGTAAGCGCAATAATATTCGTTGTATGTGCATGATATACCACACGATAGTTCTCATCCTGCAATTTCTTAACTTCAAGGTTCATTAAATGACTTGGCAATTCTGAGGTAGGTCTGCCTCCATTTACAAGTCCCCAAACAATTCGATAATTCTCGCCTTTTTCGTCAAGCTCTATCATGCAAATAGAATCCTCTGGCTTTATAATGACATTGCGAAAATATTTTCCACTTCCTGTCACAAGGAAATACTCCCCTGCGAGGGCAGGAACCATAGTTCCAATTGTTTGCCATTCCCTTGCTTCAAAATTCTCTTTTACAGATTCTACTTCTTCTGGTTTCACACGATAAGAAAGGTTTCCCCCATTTCTCTCATGCCATCCCTGCTCCCAACCATCATTGGCCATACGAATAAATCCTTGTACAAATTCTGCATCTAAAAACTTCATTTTAATTCCTCACTTTTCTTATTATCTACAAATAATATCCACTGGTACATCCAAAATTTTTGCCACCTTAAGTATGGTGTCAATATGTCTTCCTACAGCCGCCGCCATGTGATGTGTTGGTCCGGCTTCACACCATTGATTGCAGAACTCTCTCGCACCTATTGAGAAACGTGTTCTCATATTGGTGTCTCCAAAGGTAAAAATTGGTCCCTCTTCGTTCACTCCTTCTGCAACCACAAATTTGAACTTACCATTTCTATCCTGCGTAATTCCCAGATAGGTAACATCTCCTGTTGGCGGATAAAACTGTGTCAAGTATCCACCACCTGTTTTTCCATGGAATACGTCCACAATCTTCATTGTCGGTTTCTTTGCTTTCGAAATATCAGCGTCTCCTGATCCCGAATGTCCAATAATGCAAATATCTTCATTGAAGTCAATGGAGTACATTTCAGATAACTGCCCTGTTCCTGCAATAGTCTTTAAAATGCTCATAGCCATCGCAACCTTGATATCACCTTCTACTGCACATGCTGTTCCCTGCTTAATCAGCATAGAAAATGCAGGAATCAGCATGCTATCCAATTTCCCGGCAATCCCCTGCGCTAATCCATCATAATGGGATGCTACAAGTGCTAAATTCTCATCCTTTACCCACTGTTCGAAGGCTAGCACATATCTTGCCATATCCCAGACCGTCTCTATGGTTGCTTGCTTTCCACTTGCATCAGGCGCGATGTCAAATGTATCTAGGATATCCTGCGCTTTCTCACGAATCTTTGCTTCATCCGTGATATCGTCTGCGATTACCCACATTTTCTCCCAATCAAACTGTTTCGTATATAATCCCATGCGGTTATATAGATTCGTCTCATCAATGTACAAATCCATCATTCCAGGATATGGGCGTCCAATTTGTGCAATATTAGAATAGCGAAATCTTCTACGCACCTGAGCGGCTTTGCACCACTCCTCGATTTCTTTTGCCACATAATTGTCTCCACCTTCTACTACACCTGTAATCACCGCATGTCTTTTCCCTGCTCGTTCCAGGTCCGCAACCATTTCTCCTACAGCACCACAGGCATACAGTTCTCCTAACCACTTCTTCGTATCTGTATTGGCATAGTCGGGAGCTTTAAGTTTCTGTACATTCACCAAAACTACAGGAACATTTAAATCTCTTATTGCAGGAAGCATATTATAGCTTGTTGCATAAGTAAGTAATTGTAAAATCACCAAATCTACATCCGCAGCTCGAAACTTATCTCCCGCAGCCATGGATAATTCTTTTGTTGTTACGATTCCTCCGTCCACTAACTCCACCGTATTGGGAATCGTTTTCTTAAATGCTTCATACTGCGCTTCAAATTCTGGAACCAGTGACGGAAATTGTGGTAAATATGCCCCCAGTGCAATGGAAAATACTCCAACCTTTGCTTTTGTCTCAATTAACATAGATAAAACCTCCCTTACTTGTATTCTTTTATCTCAAATGATTTCGCGATACACTGTCTCGCATCTGATAAGTTTTTTAATTCCCCTGCTGCAATCATTTGGCTCACAATATTTCCAATTGCTGTTGCCTCAATTGGGCCTGCCAAAACTGGACGATTGCAAGCTTTTGCGGTAAGTGCATTGAGGTAGCTGGCGTTCGCTCCTCCCCCTACAACATGAATCTCGTCAAACTGCTTACCCGTTAGTTCCTCAATCTCTGCCACCGTATCCGCATAACATTTTGCCAAGCTGTTGTAGATAACCGCTGCAATCTGCGCAATTCCCACCGGAATTTCTTGTCCCGACTCTTTGCATGCACGTTGCACTTGCTCAACCATGCTCTTAGGTGCGAGAAAACGCTCATCGTTCGCATCTACAATGGAACGGATACTCTCTTTGGAAGCCAGCTCGCAGATGCTTGCATAACTCATTTCAGCAGCTATTTCCTTGCGTGCAGTGTTAATCATCCACATCCCCATAATATTTTTCAAATAACGGAATCGATGCTCGTAGCCACCCTCGTTTGTCAGATTTCTCATCCGACTTTCCTTCGAGCAGTTTGCCTCTGTAAGTTCCGTTCCCATTAATGACCAGGTTCCCGAGCTTATATAAAGACAGTCCTTCATTTTCCCGTTTTCCGTGGCAACAGGTACTGCCATGACTGCTGAGCCAGTGTCATGGGTTGCCGGAAGCACAACGCGACAATTAAATCCCACCTGCTCTCTAATCTCTTCTGTTAAGTCCCCAATATCTGTCCCCGGCATTTTTATCTGTGTAAAAAGCGCTCTCGGATATCCCAGTAAATCTATCAACTCATAATCCCAGTCTTTGGAAATAGGGCTTACCAGCTGTGTTGTAGAAGCATTTGTATATTCTGTAACCTTATTTCCTGTAAGTAGAAAATGAAAATAATCTGGAACCATAAGCATTGTCCTAGCCTGCTTCCATAACCTTGGTTCACAAATTTGATGTGCCATAAGCTGATAAATGGTATTAAACGATTGCCTTTGAATTCCAGTTCTCTCATAGAGTTTGTCCTCTATAATTCGGCTATAAACCTTTTCCTTCATGTCATGAGTTCTATAATCCCTATATCCATACATTTCACCAAGTATATGATCTTCGGAATCGAGTAGTGCATAATCCACTGCCCAAGTATCAATTCCCATACTATGTGGAATTTTATGAATTTCCTTGCATCGTTTCATTCCATTTATAATTTCTGAAAATAGCTTTTCCCAGTCCCATACCAAATGACCATTCTTGTTTACCATACCATTTTCAAAACGATAAATTTCCTCTAAAACAATTTTGCCATCCTTCAGGTAGGAAAGAATATGCCGTCCGCTAGATGCACCAATATCCACTGCTAAATAGTATTGCATATTAGGCTACCCCCTTGTAATTTTGTAATTGTATTTTATAATGTTTCTAAAGGATTTTTTAGGTCTGAAACGACACACTTTCAGGACCTTATTTGCAAAGAAAGGCATCGTGATGAGAAAAGAATTGTTGGATAAATTAAAAGAAATAACCACAGAAGAAGCTGAAATTCTTGCTGGAAAAGGCGAAGTACATTCCGAACTCTATACCTCCGCGCTTGCCTCCCCACAAAACTTCACCATCGATTGTAATCGACTTCTGAATGCCGGAAAGCTCATTGAAGTACGCCCACATACACGTTTTGTACACTTTCCGAAGCATAAGCATAATTATGTGGAATTGGTCTATATGTGCAGTGGAACGACCACCCACATCCTAAATGGAACAGATACCATAACGTTACGTGAAGGAGATCTTCTATTTCTAAATCAGAACGCAACCCAGGAAATTCTCCCCGCTTCCGAATGCGATATCGCAGTTAACTTCATCATTCTTCCTGAATTTTTTGATCGTCCGATTTCCATGATGGAGCAGGAAAATATCTTGCGCGATTTTCTTCTACATACACTCTCTCCGAATAGTTCCATGTACAGTTACCTGCACTTCTCAGCAAAAGAGATTCTGCCTGTTCAAAACCTTTTGGAGAACATGATATGGACTATATTCTCTGATCGTGCAAACACAAATATCATCACCCAAACATCCATGGGGCTTTTGTTTATGAATCTATCCATTTATGCAGAAAACATTAATAAGAACGTCCCTGCCCAATATGAGCAAAACCAGGTATTCACGATTCTTCAATATGTTGAAACCCACTACAAGAACGGCACCCTCGCCGAAATATCCAAACAAATAAAGCAGCCTACGTATTACGTAAGCCGCTTATTAAAAAAACACCTAAATAAAAATTTTAAAGAGCTTCTGCAAGAGAGAAAGCTACAACAAGCAGAATACCTCTTAACCCAAAGCTCCATGACCGTCGAACAAATCATGTCCGCAATCGGTTATGACAATAGTAGCTACTTCTACAATCGTTTTAAAGAGAAAACGGGATGTTCCCCACGCGAATATCGCTTGCGCGAAGCTAAAGCAAAAGCAACTTCTCCATGCAAGTTTTCTTTTGCGCAACCTCTTCCATAAGAGAAAAAACATCCCTATGACTAATAAACAAATAGGAAAGCTGCTTCTCCTCCTGCAGCTTCACCAATAACTCTATTATTTGTTTTTGAATGGTAACATCCAAAGCGCTAGTGGCTTCATCGAGAATTAATATTTCTGGATTACAGGCCAACGCACGCGCAATTGCAGCTCGCTGGCACTGTCCTCCACTTACCTCATGTGGATAACGATGAAGAAACTCTTCCGAGAGCCCACATTCTTCTAGCAATGAAACAACTCTTTCGTGTACTTCCTTTTTTTCCATTCCTTGATTTCTAAGGCTTTCCCCAATTCCATCTCCCAACGTTTTCCGTGGATCAAAGGACTCCATCGGAAATTGGAAAACCATCTGAAGCTTTCCATATACTTGTCGCAATTCTTTTCCTTTGGCATGTGTGATGTCTTTCCCATCAAGCAAAATCTGGCCTTCGGTAACATCTTCTAAGCGTGTGATTAATCTCGCCATCGTACTTTTTCCTGAGCCGGATTCTCCCATAACTCCAAGTGTCTTTCCTTTTTCAAGAACAAAGTTGACATGGTCAACGGCCACAATTTCTTTTCCTTTTCTTTTATATACCTTCGTAAGATTTCTCACTTCCAAAACCGGTGCCATACTATGACCTCCTTATTTTAGGTACTGCCGCCATCAATTCCTTCGTATAGGCATTCTTTGGTGTCTCAAGAACTTGTTTTGCTGGTCCAAACTCCATCACTTCTCCATCCTTAAGCACCATGATGGTATCTGCCATTGCCGATACTACTTCCATATCGTGCGTTACCAAAATAATCGCGGTGTCAAATAATTCGCGCACACGAAGCATCTCTTGCACAACCTGCTTCTGACTTACTGCGTCAAGTGCACTGGTTGGTTCATCTGCTAGCAGAATAGGTGGATTTAAAAGCATTGCCATCGCAATTCCGACTCGTTGATTCATTCCACCAGACAATTCGAATGGATAGCTTTTCCATATACGCTCTCCATCCTTGAAATTCAATTTTTCGAAAAGGCGAAGGGCCTCCTCCTTTGCTTCCTTTTTGGATATCCGCCTTTTATGCGCACGCATACTTTCATAAATTTGTGCACCAATGGTGCGAATCGGGCATAAAGATGCACCCGCATCCTGGAAAATCATTCCCATTTTCTCACCGCGAATTTGCTGCAATTCCTTCTGCGACAAATCCGGAACATTCCTTCCTTCCAGCCAAATATCCCCTCTGGAAACCACCCCATAATTTCCAAGAAGTCCCATGGCCGCTTTGATAATTGTTGACTTTCCAGATCCCGACTCTCCTACTATGCCTAATACCTCTCCTGCGTGAAGGGAGAAGTTTACATTATGCACAACATCCAGCTCTCCATAGGATATATCCACTGTATCAAATTTTAAAAGTGCATCCATGTAATCCCTCCTCTCTCCTTATCACACATGTTTCGCCTTATGAGGCTATCCTCTATCTATTCTTTATCTAAATCCGCAGTAATTTCATAGAAATCACATGGATGAGCAATTAAGCCAGACACATTCGATTTGGAAATCATACTCATCTTAAGGAAAGAACAGAAAATAAATGCATTATCATCCAAAATTTCCTGCTGCATTTTAATTGCAATCTGTCCTCTTTCTGTTTTGTCAAAGCTTGCAGATAATTCACCTGCCAATTTTTCTAGTTCATCGCTATGATAGCCACCTCTGTTTTTCGTAGAAGCATCCAAGCAATGTGTACTAAAGAAATTCGCAGGATCCCCTAATCCGGCATTTACATTTGCAGCCACATACACATCCCATTTGGATTTATCCTTTACAATCGTATTGTGATCTGCAGAAGAATTAATTACTACGTCTATTCCGATTTCCTTTAAGGTTGCTTGCGCTGACTGTGCTAATAATGGAAGCTCCTGTCTACTTGGATAAGTTACCCACTGAATCGTTAATTTCTGTCCATCCTTCTCACGGATTCCGTCTCCATCTGTATCCTTCCAACCGGCATCCTCCAATACCTTCTTCGCTTCGCTTGGATTATAAGAAACCGTCTCAACATTCTGTCCGCCATAGCTAAAGCTTTCTGGGAATGCGCCTTTTCCTACATAACCGTAGCCTTGTAGCAAAGTATCAACAAATCCCTTCTTGTCAATGCCCATGGCAATTGCTTTACGCACTGCCTGATCTGCTGCAACAGGTGAAGAATAGTTGAACTGGCAGTAGAAAGAACGGCTAGTAGCAGTGGATGAAAAGCTATAGTTTTCATTTTCAAAAAGCGGATAGCTCTTATATGCCATACCGTATGCTGCATCAATTTCTCCTGATTGTAACGCAAGGGCAAGTGTGTCTCCATCCGTAATTGTACGAACCATTACTTCATCCATTTTTACGTTGCCATTCCAGTATTTCTCATTTTTTACAAGCTTTAAATGATCATCTGTTACTAGCTCAGTTGCCACAAAAGGACCGGTTCCAACAACAATACCTTCCTCTGTCACGCCTTCTTCCACATCCAAAATACATCCATAAGGCTCACATAAGTAATTCATAAATGATGGATTTGGAGCGGATGTTGTGATGGTTAAGAGATTATCTGCCACTTGGATTGCAGCAATCTTTAAATCTCCGGCTGCTCTCTCGTGCTTTTCCACTAAGGTTTCAATACTTGCCTTCACAGCCTTTGCATCGCATGGTTTTCCATTGGAAAAACATACCCCATCCTTTATTTTCACTTTCCAGGTTGTTGCATCCACATTCTCATAGCTTTCCGCAATCCATGGAGTCAACTCCATGCTATCATCGAGCTTACATAAGGTCTCTCCCACGCCATAGCGCATGCAAGCCCAACCTGCGTATCCATTGTATGGATTAATATCTGCTTCCTCATTTTCCGCATTGAAGGTGGTATCACCAAAAACAAAAGTTTTCTTAGCCTCCCCTGCCTCTGTTTGATTTGTTTTTCCGCCGCATCCTGCCAAAAGGGATACGCTCATTGTCATGGCTATGACAATACTTAGTACTTTCTTTTTCATCTGTTTTTTCCTTTCTCTTATCTATGTTCCCCCATATTTATTGCAAGCGAACATTCTTTGGATCTACATAATCCCGAATGGTGTCGCCTAGCAAGTTAAATAATACAACTGTGACAAAAATTGCCACTCCCGGAGATAACACTACCCACGGGTATATTTGAAGCATACTTCTTCCTGTTGACATCATGTTGCCCCACTCTGCAGTAGGAGGCTGTGCTCCCAGTCCCAAAAAGGACAATCCTGCCAACTCCATCATCATAGTTCCAATATCTAACATGGCAGTCACCATAATTGGACCTATAATATTCGGAAGAATGTGCCTCACAATAATTTGCAATTGCGTTCCTCCAGCCATCTTAGCGGCCTGAATATAGGTATTCTCCTTTACTGCAAGCGTCTGACTTCTTGCAACGCGAGAATATTTTGGCCAACTAATCAGTGCAAGCGCAATTACCGCATTTCCAATTCCACCTGATAGAAGGGCTGCTACTGCCATTGCAAAAACAAGCCCTGGAAATGCCAAGCAAAAATCAGACAGACGCATTACCAGAGAATCCACAACTCCCCCAAAATAACCGCAAATCACACCAATTAGTGTTCCAAAAGCTGATATGATTGCAATCAGGAGAAGTGTCGCTGCAATACTGGTCTGTCCACCAATTAAGACACGAGAAAACATGTCTCTTCCAAATTCATCTGTCCCCATCCAATGCATCGCACTCGGTGCTTGTAAGGATTGCCCCAAGTTCTGCTCATATGGATCATAAGGGCAAAGATATCTGGCCAAAAGAGTTGCAAGCAATAGCAAGATTACCATTGCGCCAAATACCTTCAGTCGCAGCTCTATTACATTTCTTTTTTTCTTTTTGGGACGAATGGTCGTACTCATTGCTGTGCACCTCCTAGTCGAATTCTTGGATCCAGCAAATGATACGAAATATCCGTTATCAAATTAACTAATACATAGATAATAGCCATCCACATAACGTACGCTTGAATAATTGGATAATCGCGCATATTGATTGCGTCTACTGCCATCTTTCCAACGCCATCCCACATGAATATACTCTCCACAATAGCCGTGCCACCTAGCAAGCTTCCTATGGAAAGAGTAAGAAGTGTAAGAATCGTCACAAGCGATGCCCGAAGTACGCTTTTTCTCACTGTTGTTGCAAAAGGGATTCCTCTTGCCCTCGCTCCTGTTACATATTCCTTACTTAATTCATCCAATACGGTTGCTCTTACCTGTCGCAAATACTTAGCACTCATGGCTGTGGCTAAGGTCAATGTAGGAAGAATTGCACTCTGAAACCCAACACCTACTGAAATGACAGGAACCCATCCCAGTCGAATTGCAAAGAAATACATGAAAAGAAGCGCCACAAAAAAATTCGGCAATGAATTTCCTAGAAAGCTTACAAAACGTATTACATAATCTGTCACTTTATTTTGTCTTACTGCCGCTAGAATTCCCAAAGGAATTGCTATCACTATCGTCAGAAGAATCGATGTCGCCGTGAGCAAAAGCGTAGCTGGAAGCTTCGATGCAAAGGTTTCAAACACCGGCTTTCCAGATACATAGCTTTTTCCCATATCTCCATGCAAGAGCTTTCCGAGCCAGGTAACATACTGTTCGAGGAAAGGACGGTTTAATCCCAATTCTTCCCTTGCCGCATCCACCACTTCCTGCGATACAGCTGCTCCCGTATTCTCCATTTTTTGTTCCACCACATCGCTTCCTGCAATGCGCATCATCGCAAAGGATAAAAAAGTAATCGCTATTAAAATGGGAATAAGCTGCAACAATCTTTTTCCGATATACTTATACACGTTTTCTCTCCTTTACACTTTTGCTACAAGCGTAAAAATTGGTGTCGGATTGTAGAATTCATCCTTCTTGTCATAAATTCTTTTCCACACACTTTCATCTACGTTAATTTCTGAGAATGCCAGATGTTCTAATAATTTCACATCCCACTGTGGGCGCGGATTCTGCGAAGGTCTAAGTTCCTCTTTCATACGCTCATATTCCAACGCCATATCCGTAGAAATACTTTTGTGAGCATGATTCTCTGGAAGTGGCTCATCGCCTTTTTCCCTGCAATAATCTGCGTCAAAGTTTATAAGAATCCCACCTGGTTTTAAGACACGATGCCACTCCGCATAAGCATCCGAAAGATGTGGCAGCTGCCACGAAAGATTTCTTGTTACGATTGCATCAAAGGTCTGACTCTCAAAGTCAAGCTTCTCTGCATCCATTACTAAAAATTCGGCTGGAATATGTAATCGAGCTGCTGTTGCCTTCGCCTCCGCAATCATTCCTTCCGTCAAATCGATTCCCGTCATCTTATGTCCAGCCTCCCCTAAGAGAAAGCAAAAGAATCCGGTTCCGGTTCCTATATCTAATATCTTAAGACTTCGATCCATTGGCAGATACTTTTCCAATTCCGCGCGCCATTGTAGATGCTTCTCACCTTCCAATTCACGCATTCGCAAATCCGAAAAGCTAGCTACTCTTTTTGTCCAATACGAAGTCATTTGTTCTTTAATGTGTTCCATTTCTACTCCCCTAGCCCTCTTTTTTTCTCAATAGCATATGTATTATAACGACCAGTTTCTAGGTTCGTAAGCCCCCCATGGGGATATTTTTTTCATTTTTCTTTTCATTTATCCCCCCTGGGGGCTTCTTATTTTCTGCAAACCTGTGCATAATGATAGCAAATAACTTGGGAGAGTATAACAATGCAAGATTCATCAATTCTATTAGAAAATAAAGAATATTGGAGCCATCGCGCCACTAGCTACTCCGACGTAAGCCAATGGGAATTAAACGGAGAAAGCCTTTGTAAATGGCGCAATACCATTATTCAAGAAATAGAGAAACAGTTTGGTTCTAATCATTCACAAATCCACATCTTAGAGGTGGGAACTGGTCCAGGATTCTTCGCTATCCTACTAGCGCAGGCGGGCTTCTCCGTTACAGCCATCGATCTTACCCCTAACATGCTATTAGAAGCCCAGAAGAATGCTGGTTCTCTCGTCGATCAGATTCACTTTCAGGAAATGAATGCAGAAGCATTGGATTTTGCAGATCACACCTTTGATGTCGTCATTTCCCGCAATCTTACTTGGAATCTACCTCATCCAGAGAAAGCTTACCGTGAATGGTATCGAGTCCTAAAAAAGGATGGACTCCTACTTAATTTCGACGCCAATTGGTATCACTACTTATTTGACACCGAGCAAAAAGAAGCCTATGAGTTAGATCGTATCAATACCGCAAATGCCGGGTATGACGATCAAAATGTAGGAGAGAATTTCGATGTGATGGAGGACATTGCGAAACGAATTCCCCTTTCTTCTACTGCACGCCCGGCCTGGGACGTTACTGTCTTATCTTCGCTTGGCATGCGAGTAGAAACAGACGAACAAATATGGGAAAAGGTCTGGACCAAACAGGAGCAACTAAACTTCGCCTCCACCCCCATGTTTATGATAAAAACTTATAAATAAAGACAAAAAATGCATCGCAACGTTTCCTTTGAAACCTTGCGATGCATTTCTACTTTTCACTGCATTTCTTCTTTTTACTGTATATCCACGTAATACTGCCCGTAATCCTTTCGATCCACATATACCCGAACCGCCTGACCTATGATATTCCCAGGGTATTCATACCTATTTTCACTTTTGAAAAAGTATCTGGTATCCGTAAATCCATCCTGATATTCACATTCTACAATATAAGGATGACGTCCATTTACAGAAATAGCGAAGTTTTGATCAACATTTACAACTGTTGCCATCACATAATAGCCGCCAGCTTTCACGCGAGCTATTGTCTTCTCCTTCTTTCTCCATATTCCGAGAAACAAACCACCTAGTAGTAAAAGTACCACTCCTGTAATCGAAAAAATGATAGGAAGCAAAATTGGCTCTCCCCTTACATTGGGACTGCGTAGAAACGCATCCAGATGAAACCAGATTACAACACTTGTGATAAAGAATGGACATCCGACCACTGCAAATATAAATCCAAGTAATCCATAGACATTTGTAAAAAGTCTCTTCATAAATCATTTCCCTCCTTTTCTTCTACTACCATAGTATAGTCTAATTCTGCATATGTAGTTTTCAGAAAATTTAACTTTATTTATGCTTTTTTAATACTTTTTGCACATTTTATCCACTTTATCCACGTTTTTCAATCATTCGTGCGATATTTCATCCACAATGGTTCTTCATTTCTTACACAAGGTAAACTTTTTGCCAAGAAGTGAGACTGCATGTACAAAAAGAACCGTACCAATGGTACACACCATCACAACCAAAACATAGGTTGGTACATCTCGAATATAGTGAATGCTTGGCGCCACCTCCAGAAAATCGTAACCAAAGATTTCGACAAAGATTCCATGTACCAAGTATACCTCTAATGTAAACTTACCAAAGAACGCTAACACTCGATTCTCTATCTTCACCTTCATCATTGCAAGAAATACAAAGAACACAAAAGAGCTTGATACTAACATCTGAGACACCAAACATCCCCATCTGCGCAACACCTTATGGTCTGCTCCAAAATCCTCTCCATAGTATGACCAGGTATCCTGTGCATAAAGGCTAAACTTGAAAAAAGCGATAATTCCTATCAATGCCAAAATTAGATAGATCCAATAGTATTTTTTCACGTGTTGCTTCAGTGGTTGCTCCCACTTTGCAATTAGCATTCCAAGAATAAAGAAATGGGCTGTATTGTACCACCATTCTCCTTTCATCCACCAATCGTTATGGTCTACGAATGTTCCAATCAGTGTATAGAGAAAGATGCCCACTGCAGTCGCAAAAATAGCCAATCCATCCTTTTTCATAAAGCGAAATGCCAAATAAAACATAACATAAAAAATAGGGAGTGCTATGACATACCATCCATAATAATTGGCAAGCTGTGCTCCCACAAAATAGTAGAAGATTTGTTTTGCGTCCATTTTTTGTCCGAGGGCCAATCGCAACACTAGATATACCCACTCCGACAGGTAAAATGCAACAATAATTGGAAGAATTCGTTTCATTACAAATCCTTGCAAATAATTTGTCTTCTGCTGGTGACTTTTATACAAGCCAAAACCTGAGCAAAATAGGAACACTCCCACAAAAAAATAACCGATATCCACAAACATATCTAGTCCATGTACAATCGTTGGCATCGGATGCCAAGGTGCGCATGTTTTCTGAGCCATATGATGAAACATAATACAGATTGCCATAAATCCCTGAAGCATTTTCATTTGCCTTAAGGACAAGCTCTCTTCATTCCATTCCCCACGTCCATAGGCTTTTGCACCAAAAAAGAGTGTCGTGGCTAAAAGCGCATACACCAAATACAACCAATTCATTCTCCTAATCCCCCTTCAATTTTTCATACCAAAAAAGAGACTACATAGTAGTCTCCTTCATTGTACATCTTTGCATGATAAAAAATAGGCATTTTTTGTTCTTTTCAAGGCAGTTTCTTATCTTCTTATCCCTTCGCACCATTGGTCGGATTCGTTCACGTTTATCGCCACAAAATCTCCTATGCTCTTGCGTGGTCTTCTGGGATAAGTGCAACGTCACGTGACTCCACTACAACAAGAAATCCCTTTTTTACTTGAATTGTAATCGCATCCGCTACAATCTCATTGCTGATTGCAAGCGTATTAAAACCACCAAGTGTATAATTATCTAACGGATATTTGGCTCCCGTTATTGTCACGCCTTCTGCCATTCCACCAACAGGAAGAAGCGAAATATAACTTCCAAACTGTTCTTCTTTTTCAATGGTAATCGAATTGTCAATCATATGAATTCGATTGTGTGAATCCACTATAGTGATTGGCACTTGCTCCTCCAAGCCAATTCCTAACAGCGTAATATTTCCCATCACATGGTCCAATCTTGTGCCAGTCGCTCCCAATAACGTAATCTCTGTAGCACCGTTTGCAATGGCATATCGTATTGCAAATTCCGTGTCGGTGTCATCCTTCATCGGATTTAGCTGTTGAAAAATAATTTCATCCTTCTCTTTGAAAAAAGCGAGCGCCTCCTCTGAGACGGAATCAAAATCTCCAATAATAATATCGGGAACGATCTGGTTCCGATAGCAATAATCCATTCCATGATCTGCCACAAGAAGCACATCATAAGAAATTTGCTTACGATATGCATTCGCAAAAGCATCCTCTATCTCACCACCAGTTACAATAAGAAATCGTTTATCCATTCCTTTATTCCTCATTATCTCTATCTACATCTTTGCAAGGAAATTCTTCACATTTTCCTCCACGTTTCCATGGAATACTGCACTTCCTGCAACAATCACATTTGCACCTGCTTCTATTGCTTCCGTAACATTATCGATATTGATTCCACCATCAACTTGAATATCATAGTGGTACTGATTCTTCTCAGAAATTTCTTTCAAGGTTCTTACTTTATCTAATGTATAAGGAATCAGCTTCTGTCCACCAAATCCAGGATTCACCGTCATTACAAGAACCATATCAACTTTATGCAGAATCGTTTCAATTGTACTTACTGGTGTAGCAGGATTCAATGCAACGCCAACCTTCACTCCAGCCTCACGAATTGCCTCAATGGTACGATCTAAATGCTTACACGCTTCCGCATGAACCGTAATCATATCTGCTCCCACTTTTACAAATTCGTCAACATAGCGAATTGGTTCTTCAATCATTAGGTGTACGTCAAATACCTTATCGGTATAGGAGCGAATCGATGAAATAATTGGAAATGCAAAGGAAATACTTGGAACAAACATACCATCCATAACGTCAATATGTACATACTGTGCTCCGGCGTTATCGATTGCTTTGATTTGTTCTCCCAGCTTTGCAAAATCTGCGGATAAGATTGATGGTGATAAACAGTTCATAATTTTGTCTCCTTGTTGTTCATAGTGCTCCCCAACACGATTACACAATTTAATATTTCTTACGATTTTTCAATTCTTCATAAAGAAGCTTGTAATTCTCGTAACGCACTTCACTAATTTTTCCCATTGATAGTGCTTCTTTTACGCCGCAATTTGGTTCATGAATATGACTACAGCCCTGGAATTTACAGTAAGGTTCATACTCCACAAATTCCGGATAGCATGTCCACAAGTCCTCTTTCTCAAACCCAGGCACATCCATGGATGAAAATCCTGGCGTATCCATAATATACGTCCCATCTGCAATAGGAATAATTTCAGAATGACGCGTGGTATGTTTTCCTCTCTCAATCTTACGACTGATGACACCTGTCTCCATTTGGATGTCATCCTGCAGCGTATTCACAAGCGAAGATTTTCCCACACCGGATGGTCCTGCTACAGCAGTCGTCTTTCCCTTTAGTATTTCCTGCAGTTGCTCGATTCCCACATTTTCCTTTGCACTGGTAAATAAAATAGAATAGCCTGCTGGCTCATAAATTGCGCACAATTGCGCCTTTTCTTCCTCAGAAATCAAATCACACTTATTAAAGCAAATCGTTACCGGAACCTGCTGGTACTCCATCATGCATAAGAAACGATCCAATAAGTTAAAATTTGGCTGTGGCTTAGCTGCTGCAAAAATCACAAGTGCCATGTCAATATTAGATACTGCAGGTCGAATTAATTCATTGCTTCTTGGCAAAATTTCTTCTACATTGCCTAATTTTGCCTCTTCATCAAGAACCGCTATCTCTACATTATCTCCCACTAAGGGTTTTAATTTTTGTTTTCGGAAGGCACCTTTGGCCTTACATTCATAAATTCCGGTTCCTACTACGTGAACGTAGTAGAAACCGGAAATTCCTTTTACTATCTTACCTTGCATATACTCTCTTACTTAAATGTTGGTGTATATTCTTTTTCTTCAATTGCGTTCCCCTCTGCGTCATAGAACGTAACTTTAAACTTACAATCTTTTGATGTCACTTTCTTTGAAGCAGTGTAGCTGTAAGTATTTCCATTTAATGTTACATTCTCTGTTGGCGTAATCACACTGCCATTTGACTCTACAAATGTGATATCCATTTTCGCAGCATTATTTGGAACCTGGAAATTATAAGATGCGGTATATTCTTTTGCAGCTGCCGCCTTACCAACCGTAATGGTTACCGTTGTTCCAGCTGGAACCTCTTTGTTTGCAGCATAATCCTGACGAATTACTTTTCCTACGTTATTGTTGTCTTCTTCTTCCACAACATTTGCATTCAATCCTGCATTAGTTAACGCATTTACTGCATTATTTTTATCTGCACCAACCACGTTTGGAACTGTGCTTGGTTTGTTTCCTTTACTGATTACAATCTTGATGGTATCTTTCTCTTTTGCACTGCTTCCAGCTGCTGGAGACTGTGAAATAACCTGACCGCTTGGAACGTTTGCATCGTACTGGTAGTTCTTCTCAGCATTTAATTTTGCATCTTTAATTTCGCTAACCGCAGTACCTTCATCCTTGCCTTTTACATCTGGAACTGTAATCTTCTTAGAACCATCTGCGGCACCTGCCAAGATAACCTTAACGGTGCTACCCTTGGCAATCTTTGAACCCTTCTTTGGATCCTGCTCGATAATCTGACCATCCTCATACTTATCAGACTCCTTATAAGATGCTACAAAGATAGACAATCCAAGCTTGTCAAGCGCTGTCTTAGCAGCTTCCTCATCCATACCAGTAACATCAATCATTTCAACCTCTTCCTCTGTTGAGGCTTTTATTTCACTTGCTTCTGTCACCTGTGATGTTGGCTCTACACTTGGTTTCTTCTTTCCAAATTTGAATACACCTGCAATACTTCCAATTAAAAGAACAATCACAATCACGATTACAATGGCTGCTACAATTCCCATAATGGTTACTGCCTTATCCATTTTAGGATTCAATAATCCCTTACCATCATCTTCGTCTTCATCGTATTCATCATCTTCGTCTGCATCTTCATCATAGAAAGCATTCTCTTCTTCATCTTCTCCTGCTTCCTCACGAATCTGTTTTAACTCAGCTTCACTGATAACCCTTGTTTTTCCCTGTTCCAAAGGCTCTATCATTACAACAAAATCTTCATTTGGACTAATTAAGGATTTGCGAAGATCCATTAATACATCCGCAATGTTCTGGTAGCGACGATCCGGATTCTTCTGTGTACATTTTAGAATAATTTTTTCCATGCTAATTGGAAGTTCTGATGCATACGCAGAAGGGGATACCATCTCCTCCTGTAAATGCTGAATGGCTACCGCTACCGTCGTATCTCCATCAAATGGAACACGTCCTGTCACCATCTCGTACATCATAATACCCAACGAATAGATATCACTTCTTCCATCTACAAAGCCATTTCTTGCCTGTTCTGGCGATGCATAATGAACAGATCCCATCACATCTGAGCTAATGGTATTAGAGGATGCAGCTCTTGCAATACCAAAGTCTGTTACTTTTACTTTTCCTTCTGTACTGATGATAATATTCTGTGGTTTAATATCTCTATGGATAATTCCTTTATTATGAGCTGCCTCAATACCTCTTGCCACCTGAATTGAGATACTAACTGCTTCTTTAAAAGAAAGCTGATGCTTTTTCTCAATGTAGGTTTTAAGTGTAATGCCCTCCACATATTCCATTACGATATAATGCATTCCGCTTTCGCTTCCTACATCGTAAATATTCACAATATTTGGATGCTCCAATTTTGCTGCTGACTGTGCTTCTGTGCGGAATTTGGTCACAAAATTAATGTCCTCTGAAAATTCCTGTTTAAGCACCTTTATCGCTACATTGCGCCCTAATGAATGATCTGCCGCCTTATATACATCAGACATTCCACCTGCGCCAATTTTACCAACGATTTCATATCGATCTGATAAATACATACCAACTGTTAACATGCCTTCACCTCACCAGAAAACGGTCCTGTAATAATAACTGATATATTATCCTTACCACCGTTCTCGTTTGCTTTCTTAACCAAAGTTTTCACTTTCTCTTCCACGGAAATATCACTATGTACTACCTGCTCAATCTCCACATCATCCACCATATTGGTGAGCCCATCTGAACAAAGAAGTACAAACTCGCCATTCTCCAAATCCACTTCAAAGAAATCTGGCTGTACTTCATCAAAAGCGCCAATCGCTCTTGTAATGATATTCTTATCTGGATGTTCCTTTGCTTTATCTGCTTCTACCTCTCCAAGTCGAACCATCTCGCCTACAAGGGAATGATCACGTGTAATTTGTCGTATTTGATTTCCAATTACATACAACCGACTGTCCCCTACATTTGCAACATACATTCTTTGTTCGTAAATGGTTGCAAGAACAAGAGTTGTTCCCATTCCTTGTTTGCTTTCATCTTCTCTTGATTCCTCAAGCAAAAGTTCATTTGCTTTCTGGATTGCAGAACGAATAATGGAAACTGGTTCTGTATCCATATCACGTAGGGACGAAGCGATTACACGTTCCACGGTATAGCGCGAAGCGTACTCGCCAGCCTTATGCCCTCCCATTCCGTCTGCAACAATATATAGATTCGGTAGATTACCAACAGGCGAATCGGAGAAAAATACGAAATCTTGATTCATCTCACGAAGCATTCCTGTATCCGTCATGGAAAACGTCTTCATCTTAGGCCTTCCTTTCCACCTATTTGCATAATAATGCATTATTTTTTATCCTATCACACCACATATAAAAAAGCAATCCGACCACTGCCTCATGTCTAGCACTCCCAGCTTTCTTGCCAGTCCTCTAACTTGCCAAGCTTCTAGCCCGTCATACCTCAACAACCACAGTTTCTCTCGTCTATGCTTGCTTCTGATCGATGTGTTTTTTTCGTAACTGACCGCAGGCGCCGTCAATGTCTCTTCCCATCTCACGTCGCACGGTTGCATTTACGCCAGACTTCTCCAGCTTATTTTTAAAGGCTGCAATTACTTCTGTATTCGACTGCACAAAGTCTCTCTCTTTGATTGGGTTAACTGGAATCAAGTTAAAATGGCAATTCATTCCCTTTGTTAACTGAATCAATTCTTCTGCATCTTTATCCGTATCATTTACCCCACCTACCAAACTATACTCAAACGTAACACGACGTCCAGTCTGGGCAAAATAATACTTGCAGGCATCAATTACTTCCTTAATGTCATAACTGTTTGCAATTGGCATCAGCGCTTTTCGCTTTTCCTGATTCGATGCGTGCAAAGATAACGCCAAGGTTATTTGCAATTTTTCATCTGCTAATTGTCGGATTCTTGGAACCAATCCACAAGTCGATACCGTAAGGTTACGCTGACTCATATGAATTCCGTTCTCATCGGTCAATAATTGGATAAACCGCAGCAAATTATCGTAATTGTCCATTGGCTCACCGGTTCCCATAACAACTACATTAGAAATACGTTCCCCGATGCTTTTTCCAATTTGATAAATTTGATCAATCATTTCTGCCGGTGTCAATCCTCTTACCAGTCCATCCAATGTAGAGGCGCAAAAGCGACATCCCATTCTACATCCCACCTGCGATGAGATACAAACAGAATTGCCATGCTTATACTTCATTAACACACTTTCGATGACATTGCCATCCGACAGTTCAAATAAGTATTTTCTTGTTCCATCTATCTTAGAAATCTGTACCTCAACTGCATGCAGGGCTGTCAGATAAGCGCGCTCTTTCAAGGCCTCACGCAAATCCTTAGATAAGTTTGTCATCTCATCAAAGGAGTCCACGTGTTTTTCATGCATCCACTGATAAATCTGTTTGGCACGAAATGCTTTCTGCCCAAGCTCTGCCACAAATGTAGTTAATTCTTCCAGATTCATGGATTTGATATCAACTTTATTACTCATGCATTCTCCTTACAAACTTTGCGATAAAGAAACCATCCAAAACTTTTTCTCCTGGGAACAACTGCTCCATCGAAATCAATTCCAAATCAGGATATGTCTCTTTGATCCAATTGGCGTTGTCTTCGTTTTCTTCCTTGTTGATTGTACAGGTACTATACACAAGAGTTCCACCTGGTTTCACATAATCATGTACGGTTTCTAGAATCTGGCGTTGTAGTAACACCAATTCCTTTTGTTTCTCCTTCGTCATCTTAAATCGGATATCCGTTTTCTTTCCCATAACGCCCAGTCCCGAACAAGGCAAATCGCAAATCAATACATCCGCTTTCTGCACAGAGGCCTCGTCAAATACCGTCGCATCCATGCACACCGCTTTCATATTGGATAGATTATGACGCTTCCTGTTTTCTTCGATAAGAGCAACCTTATAGTCTGTCAGGTCTCTCGCCTCTACCATTCCAGTTCCCTCTAGCAGCTCTGCCAAATGTGTGCTCTTTCCTCCTGGCGCAGCGCAGACATCAATCACATAGTCATTCTTCTTTGGTGCTGCTGTTTGCGCAACCATCATGGAGCTAATATCCTGCACATAGAATTCTCCATTCGCGAAGCTTTCTAATCTCATAAGGTAGTCAAATCCTGAGATTGCGAATGCATATGGCATTCCCTCCACAGGAGTAACCGTTACCCCTTCTGCCTCTAAATGCTCTTTAAGTGCCTCTGGAGATACCATTGCCATATTTGTTCGAATTGTAATTGGCTTCTCCGTCATAAACTGTCCCAATATCTGCTTGGTCTTCTCATAACCATAATCGTCCACCCACTGATCGATAATCCAACGTGGCATGGAATACGTAATCTCCAAATAGTGATTTGCATCCGTTTTCTCATCTGGATACTCCACATTCGATAGATTTCTCGCGATATTGCGGAGCACTCCATTTACAAATCCGGAAAGCTGTGAGAAGCCACGCTTTTTGGCAAGCTTTACTGCCTCATTGCACACTGCCGAATCCGGAATCGCATCCATATAGCGAAGCTGATACACACTCATTCTCATAAGATTGCGAATGAGTGGCTTCATTTTCTTTACTTTCACCTTAGAAAAGGCGTTAATTATGTAATCGAGCTCTATTTGATGCTCGATAGTTCCTTCCGCGATTCTTGTAATTTGCGCTCTTTCCTGCTTTTCAAGATACTGATATTTGTCTAGTACACTTCGAATCACAAGGTGACTATATTGTTCTTTTTCATTTACTTCCATCAATATATCAAGAATTAGTTCGCGCGTATTGACATTAGTCACGATCTCTTCCTCCAAAAAGTAAAATTAAACGCAACAGCTGAAGAATGGCTGCTGCTGCACTTGCCACATACGTAAGGGCTGCTGATCCTAAGACCTTTTTCGTCGAACGAAGTTCTTCCGTCGAAAGAATTCCTTCTTTCTCCAATACCTTCAAAGCTCGGCTTGATGCATTAAATTCCACTGGTAATGTAACCAATTGGAATAATACCGCAAAGGAGAACAACAAAATACCAAAATTGATAATGCTTGCACTCATGCTTCCATTAAATAGTAATCCGATAATGATAATTGGCCACGACAAGGTTGATCCAAAATTTGCTACTGGAACCAATGCACTTCGAAAATTCAAAGGAAAATAATCAACCTGATGCTGTATTGCATGACCACACTCGTGGGCCGCTACTCCAACTGCAGCAACGGAAGTGGATCCATATACCGCATCTGATAAGTTTAACGTTTTTTGTGCTGGGTTATAATTATCCGTTAAATTTCCTGGAACATGACGAATTTCTACATCATAGATTCCCTGTGAATGAAGAATTCTCTCCGCTGCCTGCGCTCCTGTCATACCTGAAAAACTACGCACTCTCGCATATTGATTAAATGTCGTCTTCACCTTTGCAGATGCAAGCATGCAAATGATTGCACCAATTATTACCAAAATATACGTTGAGTCCCAAAAATAATACCAGCCCATTTGTTAACCTCCTATGCTCTCGTAAAGCTTGCGCCCTCTTCCACGTTATATCCACGTAAAAAGGCGTCGATGGTCATACGCTTTTTACCTTCTAACTGTACTTCTTTCAAAGAAAGCACACCTTGTCCCGTCTGTACAAGCAATTCATCCTTATGCGGCGCGAAAAGCTTTCCTGGCTCTCGTTTTCCTTCGAAATCGGTATCTAATACTTCCGCCTTCCAAATCTTGAACGTCTTACCACCAAGTCTAGTATAAGCACTTGGCCATGGATTTAAACCTCGAATCAGACGTTCGATTGCAACTGCAGACTGATTCCAGTCAATATTTCCCAATTCTTTGTTAATCATTCTGGTATGTGTTGCCACCTCATTATCCTGTGGCGTATAAGTCGCAGTTCCAGCCTCGATTCGCTCCATGGTCTCCACACAAAGCTTAGCACCAAGCTCGGCCAACTTATCAAAAAGACTTCCTCCTGTCTCATTCTCCGCAATACGAAGCTCCTTCTTTGCAATCATATCGCCGGTATCTAAGCCAATGTCCATCTTCATTGTAGTAACACCCGTAAACTCGTCTCCATTGATAACTGCCCACTGAATAGGCGCTGCTCCACGATATTTTGGAAGAAGGGATGCATGTACATTCACACAGCCATATTTTGGCATATCAAGGATTTCCTTTGGAAGAATCTGTCCAAATGCTGCCACAATAATGATATCTGGCTGAAACGTTGCAAGATAATCAATGTTCTCTGGTTCACGGATTTTCTTTGGTTGGAATACTTCTAACCCATGCTCTAGCGCACAAGTCTTAACCGGTGGATACTGCATTGCATTTCCACGTCCCTTTGGTTTATCCGGTTGTGTTACTACAAGCACAACCTCATGACCTGCTTTCACAATTTCCTCCAGACAGCCGACTGCAAAGTCTGGTGTTCCCATATATACTACTCTCACGGATTAAGCCTCCTCTTCTGGCACCTCATAAGTCACTTCATGAAGTGGTCCTTCTACCTTTTCTACATAAAGATGACCATCTAAATGATCGGTTTCATGCATAATACAACGTGCAAGAAGCTCTGTTGCTTCAATCTCACACTCCTGCATTTCTTCATCAAAAAATCTTGCTTTCACATAATTTGGTCTTGTCACAAGTCCTGCTTTACCAGGTACGGATAAACACCCTTCGTCACCTGTCTGCTCTCCTGAGGTTTCTACAATAACAGGATTAATCATTACGATTGGGCCCTCTCCACAATCCATAACAACGATACGTTTTAAAATACCTACCTGTGGAGCTGCAAGGCCTACGCCGTTTGCCTCATACATGGTATCCAACATATCCTCGATTAGAACAAGGATCTTGTCTGTCATCTCTGTTACTTCTCTACATTTTTTGTTTAATACTGGGTCTCCTTCAACACGAATCTGTCTAATTGCCATCATATCCTCCTTAAAATCCACTCATTGGGTTAAAATCAAATTGAACCGCCGTATTTCGAAAAGCGCTCTCCTCACGGATGCTACTTTCCAGCTGATCCTTCAGTTGCACCAATCTATCATATTCGGCTGTTTTTATGTATATCACCTTTCGGTAAATATCATTCACTTTTTTTATTGTAGGATCCACCGGTCCCATAATCTGTATTGGTCCGGATGTTCCCTTCTCTTTCACAAAGCGCTCCGCATGTTTCGCTAATATTTCTGCGGCCCGTTCAAGCTCTGTCTCTTTCGCAGAAGCACACCAAATAACCATCATGTGCCATACGGGCGGATAGTGCATCATTCTTCGGAATAAGATTTCCCTCTCATAGAAGCTCTCATAATCCTGATCCCTGGCTGTCTGAATTGCATAGTTATCTGGCGAGTAGCTTTGAATTACCACTTCTCCGGGTTCTTCTCCTCGTCCTGCACGCCCCGCAGCCTGTGTTAGAAGCTGAAACGTTCTCTCGCTGGCATGGTAATCACTGACATGCAATGACATATCTGCGGCTAGAACTCCCACTAAGGTAACATTTGGGAAATCATGTCCCTTTACAATCATCTGCGTTCCAATTAATACATCTGCCTCCTGATTGGCAAATGCCGAAAGAATTTTTTCATAACTGTCCTTCGTTCGCGTCGTATCATAATCCATGCGAAGAGTACGCACTCCCGGAAACTCCTTCTGCACCAATTCCTCAATCTTCTGCGTTCCCGCCTTGAATCCTCCAATATAAGAAGAACCACAGGTTGGGCACACCTTCGGTTGTGGCATCTCATAACCACAATAATGGCAAATCATCTTCCCATTGTTATGCTGACTCAAAGACACATCACAATGCGGACACTTAATTACATCTCCACATGCACGACAGGACACAAAGCCTGCCATTCCTCTTCGATTTAAGAACAACATAGTCTGCTGCCCTTTTCGTAATCGGTCTTCAATCAATTCATGCAATCGTCTACTAAAAATGGAACGATTTCCCATACGAAGCTCTTCTCGCAAATCCACAATCTCACATGTTGGAAGTGCTTTCTCCTTCACACGTTGTCTCATTTCTAACAACTCATACTCCCCTGCCTTCGCATGGTAATAAGATTCCACAGAAGGAGTTGCTGAGCCAAGTACCACACTTGCCCCATAGCTTCTCGCACGCTCGATTGCCGTCTCGCGCGCATGGTAACGAGGAATTGTCTCGCTCTTATAAGAATTCTCATGCTCCTCATCTATAATAATAAGACCTAATTGGGAAAAAGGCGTAAATAGCGCACTTCTTGGTCCTATCATAATCGATATATCACCTTTTTTCGCTCTTTCAAACTGATCGTAGCGCTCTGCGGGCGTCATTCGGGAATTCAGAATGGATACCTGATTTCCAAAACGCTGATAAAAGCGCATCACCGTTTGGTACGTAAGTGCAATCTCTGGAATCAAAACAATAGCCTGTTTTCCTGAAGCAATGCAATCTGCAATCAATTCCATATACACTTCCGTTTTACCACTTCCCGTCACCCCCTTTAACAGATAGGTTTTAGGAAGCTTCGCATGTACATTCGTAAGAATCTGGTCTACAACGGATTGCTGCGACGCATTTAAAGTCACCTGTCTATCGCTCTGTTGCAAATGGCGAATCGGGTTGCGATACGTGGTTTCCACCACCACACGAAGGATTCCCTTCTCTGCCATTGCACGAATTGTCTGCGCATTTACATTTAATTTCTGTGTAACTAAAGTGTAATCAATAGCCTCATTCTCAATCAGCTCTCGCAATAGGCGCGCCCTTGCATTCTGGTGCTTTGACTCAAATACCGCAAGCTGCATCCGGGCTTCCTCCAGAGGAAGCGCAAGTTCTATCGTTTTATGTTCCATTGCTTTGGATTTATTCTTAATGGGAATCACTGTTTTAAGCGCCTGATTCATCGTACCGCCATAATTTCGTCGCATCCATGCTGCAAGTGAAATCAAGCGAGATTCGATAGCAATACTTCCTTCTGCAATTCCGATAATGGACTTCATCCGTGACACATCAAATTCTGGCATGTCCGTCAATTCAAGAATATATCCCGTCAATTTTCGGTTGCCAAATGGAACATCCACCTTCATACCTTCCTGTAGCTTGTCAGAAAGCTCATCTGGCACAAGATATTGAAATGTCTTATCAAGTTTTTCCAATGAAATGTCAACAATAATGTTGGCAAATTGAGCCATGTTCCTACCTCCAAGCCTATTTGTACACAGTATCATAGTATTATACACTAAAATGGAAGGATTTACAAATTTCCAAAGCGAAGAATGCAATCTCCAACGAATATCAACATGCCATCGCCAGAATGCAAAAAAGAAAGGCCCTCTTGTGATGCTTTCTATCACAAAAGAACCAGTTTCATTCTACCTATCTACGATTTGGATTAGAATACTTCTCTTCACAATATTTGCAACGGTATACTTCCTTCTCTTCATCCGTTAATAAGAAGATATGATCCAGTTCCTGTTCAATGGAAGTAATACAACGTGGATTCTTACAATGAATAACATTTTTAACCTGTTTTGGAAGGGTAAGAATTTTCTTTTCTACAATCTTGTCCCCTTTAATTACATTAACCGTAATGTTATGGTCGATAAATCCAAGAATATCAAGATCTAAAGCCTCCACAGGACATTCCACCTTGATAATATCCTTCTTTCCCATCTTATTACTCTTTGCATTCTTAATGATAGCAACCGTACAATCTAACTGATCTAATTTCAAATCATGATAAATCTGTAAGCTCATTCCTGCCTGAATGTGGTCAAGCACAAATCCTTCATGAATTCCACTAATATTTAACATAGTTCCCTCCTACTCCACAGTAATCTCTAAAAGTGTAAGAATAAGTGCCATACGAACATACACACCATACTGTGCCTGTTTGAAGTAGGCAGCTCTTGGGTCCTCATCAACCTCCACCGAAATCTCATTGACACGTGGCAATGGATGAAGTACGAGCATATCTTCCTTTGCCATATCCATCTTCTCTTTTGTCAGAACATAGAAATCCTTCAAACGGATGTAGTCTTCTTCATTGAAGAAACGTTCTCTTTGTACACGAGTCATATACAATACATCCAATTCTGGCATTGCATCCTCTAGTCGCTCTACTTCCTCAAATTCTATTCCATTCGCACGAAGTACATCCTCACGAATATAGTCAGGAACCTTTAACTCTTCTGGTGAAATAAGAATAAATTTAACATTGGAATAACGAATTAACGCATTGATTAAAGAATGAACGGTACGACCAAATTTTAAGTCTCCGCAAAGACCAATAGTAATATGATCAAGTCTACCTTTTAAAGAACGAATCGTTAATAGATCAGTTAATGTCTGTGTTGGATGTTGATGTCCACCATCACCTGCATTAATGACTGGAATAGAAGATTTCGATGATGCAACTAATGCTGCTCCCTCTTTTGGATGACGCATTGCACAAATGTCTGCGTAACAAGAAATAACACGAATGGTATCTGAAACACTTTCTCCCTTTGCAGCGGAGGAAGAATCAGCGCTGTGAAAACCTAAAACAGAACCTCCAAGATTTAACATAGCAGCCTCAAAACTAAGTCGAGTTCTTGTACTTGGTTCATAAAAACAAGTTGCCAGCTTCTTTCTATCGCAAGCGTGTGCGTATTTGTCTGGGTTCTTCTCGATATCATTGGCTAAGTCTAATAACTTGTCCAATTCCTCTACGGAGAAATCCAGAGGACTCATTAAATGTCTCATATTTGCCTCCTGTATTAACCATATGCTTTGACGCATTTTTTCTATCATATAATAACCATTAATCATTTTCAAGATAAATAATCACTGATTTATAAGATTCATGAAAAATAGATTATACCAATAAGGCTTCCTATTTGTGAATTTGTATAATATTTCCGAAAAAGCGAAGCAAGGGTCTTAAAATGGTCTGCAACAGGTTCCACATAACAAATTCATGCATAGCAAACTCAGGCAAAAGCTTCCGTACCCACTGTAAGGACGTTCATAAGTTCTTCCCATGGAAGAATACCAGGTTCCTCCAAATTCCAAATGTTGCTTAAACTGTTGATATTGTATATTGCTTGGTTCAAGCTGCACCGCCATCCGTGCATGCTCTAAAGCAGTCGCTGTATTACCACTTGCCTGCTGTGCCACCGCGCTATAATAGAACCAGCGCGCGCTTCTCTCATGGAATGGAATATCATTCAGTACATGAATGGCTTGTTCATAATACCGATTACGAATGTAATTTACGGCCGCCTGCATCTTAGGATTTTCCTCACCACGCGAGGTAAAACGTCCATTGGTATAACTTTCAAACCCGCCAAAGCCACCAAAACCGCCAGTTTGGTATCCGCCAGTTGTCTGACCGCCTCCATAACTATAGCCCTGTTGTTTTTCCTTCATAATCTGATCATATGCCTGTTGTACCTGTTTAAAGCGTTCCTCAGCCTGCTCTTTATTTGGATTATTTACATTTGCATCCGGATGGTATTTCCTGCTAAGGCTTCGATATGCCTTCTTTATCTCATCATCCGAGGCACTTCGGCTTACCCCGAGCACCTGATATGGATCTGTCATTTCTTTTCCCTCTTTTTCTTCTTTAACTGATGATATTCATATTTACACCAAACACCTGAATACAAAATGTTACGAATAATATCCGCGTGTAATAGGATTGGTAACCTTTCAAAGGATTTCGCGCATTCTGCCATCATGCTTGTAAGCATTAGCTTGGCAAGGATTTCAAAGTCCTCTTCATTCTTCTCTCGTAAATAGATAAACGGATTATAGTTTCCCTTCTTCATATCTTTAGAAACATCCTCGTAGGCATCCATCATATAAACAAACTTTCCGAGATAGAATCCCAAAGTTCGCAAATCATTACTCCACTCATCCTGCTTCCAATCAAATATCTCAGCCAGCATTTCTCCCGTTAGTCCTGCAACAATATCAATATTCTGTTCTCCCTGCTGTTCAAGCTTTGCAAGCTCCTTCATACAATGCTCTGCTGCTTTGGCCTGTCTCGGATATTCCTTTGCACAGGACTCATAATCGTCCCGAATCATATTTGCCAATTGTTTCTTGGTATAATTCTTTTCATCCTTCCAATCATCCATCATATTATGATATGCCAATATAATATTCATAGATGCCGCATAGCTTGTAATTTCACTAATGCGAGAGTTCTTCTTTTTTATTGGATGAATCGCACAGGTAAACAATTCGCTTTCTTCTTTTGGTTCGTACAGACCTGTCAACAGCACAATCAGAAAAGTCATATCGTAGTTTAGAACCATTCGACCTCTCGTTCCAACCTGTCTTCCCAATTGTTGGCAAAGCCCACAGTAATATGTCTGATAAATATCACGGCTCTCCTCCGATAATTCCTTTGCATTCACATTGATATATCCAAACACATTACCACCCCATTTCTTTTACAGACTTCTTCGATATATTGCTTTGATTCTTACTTTGATTCTTACTTCTTATATAGTCTCTCTCGATTCTTTTCTCACATGTCTCTACCTGTTAGCTACGGCGTATAAATTTTTCTCTGCACTTAGGACAAGATATCTCGATTTTCCCATGACCTCTTGGGACACGCACCTTTTGCTTACACATTGGACATTTAAAAAATTTATACTGCTTTCTTTGTACCAGTCTTGTTTTCCATTTATTCCATTTTACCAATGTCTGATAACGCCATGTCACATAGCGCTGATTTTCTGCATAACGCTTACTGCGATTCTTAGAAAACATACGGAAATACATATGTATCAATACCACTAAAGATATCAGATACAACACATTTAGACGGGAAAAAAGCGAAACAAGTAAAAGAATCATTGCCAAACCAGACTCAAATCTAGCCAATTCATCCATTCCATTTCTCTGTACCATAAATCTCGCCATCTTTTCTCTAAAACTCATCCTACGAACCTCTTTTCCTTCATAGATTTCTCTACTTGCTATATTAATCACCACAAAATGCTACGTCAATAAATGCGACCTTTGTTTAATAAACATTTTATCTTTTTCATTTTTGCGCAATAATTCAAAGTGGGAATGGCTGAGCCATTCCCACTTTGAATTGATGTTTTTTAATTATTTTTTGTGATGTAGCAGAACGATAAGCCGGGTTATGTCGTTGAGTGATCATCTATCTAGAATAATCGTCGCCGATTATTTCAAGCGACCTACCTGAAACTAGCGGGCAGCATTATTGTTTCTGTTCGGTCTTGCTTCGAATGGGGTTTACATGTGCCCTCTCTGTTACCAGCGAGGCGGTAGTCTCTTACACTGCCATTCCACCCTTACCACAAAAGTGGCGGTATATTTCTGTTGCACTTTCCTTAGAGTTTCCTCCACCGGCCGTTAACCGGCATCCTTGCCCTATGAAGCCCGGACTTTCCTCACCTGCGGTCTTTCGACACCTGCAGCCGCGATCACTTGTCCTGCGTGTCAGCTTATCCATATTAGCAACTTGTACCCTAAAATGTCAAGACAATTTTCAAAAATTATAGAAAATTAAGAATTCAAAAAGCTATTTGGCCACGGTACTTCTTCCGTGAGCCCAAATAGCTTTTGAATTCTGATTATACGTTAAAGCAACTTCCACCAACAAATTCACGAACCAGCGAATTCTTGTTGATTCCTTCTGTTGGTAAAGGAAGGAAATAGTCTAAGAATTTTAATAAACGCTTCGCTTCAATATACTCTGGACATCCGCTTGGAATAGCAAAAAGAAGTGGCTCTGCATAGGTTTTGAGTGCAGCTACTTCATATACCAATGCAGAATTGAACATAACATCTGCGCCCTCTTGGAATGGGAAAATGTACTTCTCCTCCCCACGTCGAACCGATGGCCACATGGCAATGGTCTCCTGCGCTGATGTGCCACGAGTTCTCGCATCTCTTACGATTCTACGAAGCAAACGTGCATCTGTTGTAGGCAATGGATTATGTTCGTCTATATTGAGCTGTGTAAGTGCAGAAATATAAATTCTAAATTTACTTTCATCCGGCAATGTATAGGAAAGCTTGTCATTTAGTCCATGAATTCCTTCGATAACCAGGACATCCTCTTTTCCAAGCTTCAACTTATTTCCTCGGTACTCCCTTTTTCCTGTTTTAAAGTTAAAAGAAGGCATAAGGATTTCCTCTCCATTTAGCAACGCGGTCATATCCTTATTGAATTGCTCCACATCAATAGATTCCAAACATTCGAAATCAAAATTGCCATCCTCATCCCTTGGACAAAATTCACGGTCTACATAATAATCATCCAATCCAACTGGGTGTGGGTGCAAGCCCTTTGCGGATAGCTGTATCGATAAACGATTAGAGAACGAAGTCTTTCCTGAAGAAGAAGGGCCCGCAATCATGACAAACTTCTTATTGCCACTCTGCACAATCTGTTCAGCAAGATTTCCTATTTTCTCTTCCATCATGGCTTCCATGGTAAGGATAATTTGCTCCCCCTTGCCCTGCGCAATAGCGTCATTTAAGGCTCCAACCGTTCCGATTCCAAGACATTTACTCCACTCACGGGATTCTCGAAGGGTACGATGTAATTTCTCTGAAGTCTTAAGAGGTTCCACCTTTTTTGCATCCTTATCTGGAAACAATAGGACAAATCCCGCATCATATGGCACAATATCAAACACGCTTAGACTGCCTGTGGATGGCACCATAAAGCCATAAAAATAATCCTTCATGCCGTCTAACTCATAGATATTGGTACGTGAGCTTCTACGATAATGCAAAAGGCGTTCCTTATCATGCAACCCAGCTTGCTTAAACAGCTCCTCTGCCATATCTGTTTTCATGCTTCCTTTTTGAATTGGCAAATCCAACTCTACCAAGCGAAACATTTCCTTCTTTATA
Source organism: Agathobacter sp. (assembly GCA_045641745.1). Classification (GTDB taxonomy): domain Bacteria; phylum Bacillota; class Clostridia; order Lachnospirales; family Lachnospiraceae; genus Roseburia. Next base: position 30,936 of record JAZUHO010000097.1, read on the forward strand.
GAAGAAAGCGTCTCATCTGTCACCTCTTTGCCTTCTAATTCACAGTAATAGCCCTGTCCTAAAGAATAGAATACCCGTACATGAACCTTCTCCTCTTTCCAGATATTCTCAATGGCCTTCTGCATCAGAAGTGTAACACTTCTACGATAGGTTTTCTTTCCGTCCTTATCTGTCATAGTCACAAATGACAAATCACCAGGATAGGTAACTCCCTTATTCAATTCTCTTAGCTTGCCGTTCATCATTGCAAGCATAATCTCACTGGAATACTCTTCTGGATGTCTCTCTACCATATCCATTGCAATCTTTAGATAGGTTGTATTCTCTGGAACCATCAGAGTTTCAATTACTTCCTTTGTCTTTAAGTTACGAATTACTACCTTATACTCATTACTACATTGTTCTTGCATTCTTTTATCGCCCCCAATATTGAATACGCAGACTCGTTGTACTTAAGGTCCTCTTCGATCTCTTGTAAACGATTAACAATAGGTTCTGTTTGTTCCCTTTTTTGCAATTGCTCCTTAATTTGAGTTAATTGCCGATATTCTTTTACTAAATACTTTTTCAAAACACAATGGCCATCTCGTAATAAAAGGCGACCATATCGATCACATGTCTCTATCGTTTGTTCATTTAAGTTCTCCCAGCTGTCATCCCGCTCTACTGGAACAACCTTCATCATTGGATAATATTTGCCTTCTTCAAATATCATGTCTTCATCTTCTGTCTGGTAGCCATTATCTCTTAGATATTTTCTGACTTTTGCGATTTCTGACTGTGGCTGGAGGATGATTTCCTTCGCAGATCGACATACCTCTTTTCCCTCCTCGAGAATGTGAATCACGAGTTCACCGCCCATTCCAGCTATCAAAATTGTGTCTGCCTCATTAGGTTTTAACGCAGCAACACCATCTGACAAACGAGTTGTTATCACTTCTCCCAACTGGTTTTGTGCAATGTGTTCGTTGGCTCTCTCAAGAGGACCTGCATTGATATCCATTGCAATTGCAGAAGGAATAATTCCATTCTGAATCAATGCAATTGGAACATATCCATGATCTGTTCCGATATCAGCCAATCGATTTCCTGCCGTCACCAGGGATGCGACCGCCCCCATACGTTTGGATAATTTAACCATTTTACTCTAAGTAATCCTTTAATTTACGGCTTCTGCTTGGATGACGAAGCTTTCTTAAGGCTTTTGCCTCAATCTGACGAATACGCTCACGCGTTACGTTGAATTCCTTACCTACTTCCTCGAGAGTACGAGCTCTTCCATCTTCCAAACCAAATCGAAGAGTAAGAACCTTCTGTTCACGCTCGGTAAGTGTTCCAAGAACTTCTTCTAGCTGTTCTTTTAGTAAAGTGAATGCAGCTGCATCTGCTGGTACTGGAACATTATCATCCTTGATAAAGTCTCCAAGATGAGAATCCTCCTCCTCACCGATTGGAGTCTCAAGTGAAACAGGCTCCTGGGAAATCTTAAGAATTTCGCGCACACGCTCTACTGGCATGTTCATCTCTTCTGCAATTTCTTCTGGAGATGGCTCACGACCTAACTCCTGAAGAAGCTGTCTTGATACACGAATTAATTTATTAATTGTTTCAACCATATGTACTGGAATACGAATGGTTCTTGCCTGATCTGCAATTGCTCTTGTAATTGCCTGACGAATCCACCAAGTTGCATAGGTAGAGAATTTATATCCTTTTCGATAGTCAAACTTCTCCACCGCCTTAATCAAACCAAGGTTTCCTTCCTGAATTAAGTCAAGGAATAACATACCACGACCAACATAACGTTTTGCAATCGAAACAACTAGACGAAGGTTAGCTTCTGCAAGACGTTTCTTTGCCTGAGAACCTTTCTCTACTGTTTTTTGAAGTTCTTTAATCTCAGCCTTAAGCTCTTCTACCTCTGACTCATCAGCCTCTTTCAAACGCTCCTTTAAGAGAGCCACTTTCTCAGAAGCAACTGCACCATCTTCCATCATCTGTGCAAGCTCTGTTTCTTCCTCTGCGGAAAGGAGAGGTACTTTACCAATTTCCTTTAAGTACATACGTACTGGATCTTCTACACTTACACCTTCTGGAACGGAAAGATCAATGTTCTCTACTTCAACATCATCTTCATCATCATCAATGATAATATCGTCATCATCATCGCTATCATTCATACGAAGTACGTCAATATTGTTTTGCTCAAGGTAGTCTAAGACATGTTCGAATTTCTCAGCATCCAAAGATAAATCTTTAACGAAATCAACGATTTCCTGATACTCAAGAATATTCTTCTTTTTCTTTCCCAACGCAAGAAGCTCTTTTAACTTCTGCTGGAACAACTCAATTTGTTTTGCCTGTTCTTCTGGAGTCAATGCCTTAGTAGCCTCTGCATTTTCAACTTTTTTCTTTGCCATTATTTCTTCATCCTCTCAAGTTATTTGATTCTCATATTGTAAAATGTAATTTATTAAGTTCCTCTAGAGCTTGCCTATCATCAATCACCTTCATTAATCCAGCCATATCTGCTGGGTCTAGGTGATCAGAACGATACTTTATACTATTTTGTTTTATTCGAAGCACCGTTTCTTTCAATGCTTTCTCCATATCCGCTTTACTTTCCACTTCATGAATTCTTGCGTTAAAAAGCGAAGCAATCTCTCTTTGTTCTTCCTCGTCCTCAAACATGCTAACGATTTTTGCTGGATTTGCAGCCCCCTCATTCTCATATTGTGCAAATACTTCCACCGCAACCTTGTAGTATAACTCTTCGGTGAAATCCTCTGGACTCACCCAATTGCGAATGGATTGAAACAGCTTATCATTTTCAATCAGCCATGTCAAAAGAAGTTTTTGGGATTGCTTCATGCCATCCTCTTTCTTCTTTTTCTCATTGATTCCTGATTTAAGTGGTTCTGCTTCTTTTGCAATTCCCACCTTCGTGCCAAGCTGGTTTACGAGTCTTCTCAGGTTTTCAAAACCCATCTGATACTTTTCAGCAACTGCTTCAATATAATTATTACGTTCCAGTTCTTCTGTAAATTCCAAAAGCTTGCGTGCAATCTCATTATAGAATGCAGTCTTGTCCTCAGGATCATGTAAATCATATTTGCTTTCCGCAACACGACACTCGAACATAAAGCTATTCTCTGCAGAATCAATTCGTTTTTGATATTCCTCTGCGCCCAAGGCCTTGATAAACTCATCTGGATCCTTATAAGGCTTCATATTAATTACTTTTGTCTTAATTCCAACTGCTTTTAAAATTGGAATTGCGCGAAGTGCCGCCTTTTGCCCTGCACCATCACTATCGTAGGTGAGATATACTTCTTTGGTATAACGCTTCAGTAAGCTTGCATGCCCGCTTGTAAGCGCAGTTCCCAACGAAGCCACTGCGTTGTCAAAGCCTGCCTGATGAAGTGAGATTACATCCACATATCCCTCACACAAAAGGAAATAATCTTTTCTTGTTTTTCGTGCAAGATTTAATCCATATAGATTGCGACTCTTGTCAAAAATCTTGGTTTCTGGAGAATTCAAATACTTTGGTTCTCCATCGCCCATAACTCGTCCACCAAATCCAATGACCTTATCATGGACATCCATAATTGGAAACATTGCGCGATTCCAAAACTTATCACGTCCACCTCTTACCTCGTCAAGTGTAACAAGGCCTGTCTCCTTTAACACATCATCAGAATAGCCTTTGCTGCGCAAATATCGATACAAATCATCACTATATTGGTCAGAATATCCCAATCCAAACTTCTGCATGGTTTCATCCGTTAATTCACGCTTTTTAAAATAAGAATATGCCAATTTTCCACGCTCATGATGCAACAGAGAATAAAAGTACTTTGCAGCTTCCTTATTAATTTCTAAAAGCAAGCTTCTTCGGTCCGCTTCCTTTTTTTGCTCCGCTGTATATTCCGTTTTGGGCAAATCAACTCCAGCTCTCTCCGCTAAAGTTTCCATTGATTCCTTAAACGTAAAATTCTCATATTGCATTAAGAAGGTGAATACATTTCCGCCTGCGCCACATCCAAAGCAATAATACATTTGCTTATTCGGTGAAACGGAAAAGGATCCTGTCTTCTCATTGTGAAATGGGCATAATCCAAAATAAGTACTACCTTTCTTTTGAAGCCGCACGTACCCACCAATCACATCTACGATGTCACTGCGTGAACGCACCTCTTCGATCAACTCATCGGAATAGTATGCCATATTTTTCCCTTCTAAACCTTCATAAATTCTAGTTCGTTTATTTTAAGTCCATGATTAATCGCCATCTACTTGCCAAGATTTCGGCAAGAAATGCTCACTAAACTTGGTAATTGCATATTGATCTGTCATACCAGCAATATAATCGCACAGTACGCGTCCCTTGTCTTCTCCCGCCTCCAACATATGAAGGTACTGCTCCGGCAAAGTTTCTATATGTTCCATATAGAAGTAATACAACTGCTCTAGCATAGCCTTCGCTTTCACTTCTTCGCCTTTTGCAATGGGGTTCTTATATACATGCTCATACATGAAACGGCGTAGCTCCTGCAACGCCTCCATGGATTCTTTCGACAAGAATATATCATCTTTGTCTCGACTGTTTATAATCATATCATGTATCAAATGATTCAGTCTTGACTTAACATTCATTCCCAGTTCCTTGCGAATCGCAAGTGGAACATCTTCTTCTGTTAAAATTTGTGCACGAATTGCATCATCTACGTCCGCACTCACATAGGCAATCTTATCCGCCAAACGAACAATCTTACCCTCTAATGTATGTGGGGTTGTCTTAATCTGATGATTTAAGATTCCATCACGCACTTCCCAAGTCAAATTAAGACCTTTACCAGACTTCTCCAGCTTCTCAACAATTCGCACACTCTGCTCGTTATGCTTGAATCCACCCTCATATAGTTCATTTAGTACATACTCTCCTGCATGTCCAAACGGGGTGTGTCCCAGGTCATGACCTAGGGCAATCGCCTCAACTAAATCTTCGTTCAAGCGCAAAGCCTTCGCTACAGTTCGTGCATTTTGCGACACCTCAAGGGTGTGACTGAGTCTCGTTCGATAATGGTCTCCCTTTGGTGTTAAAAACACCTGTGTTTTATTTTTTAATCTTCGAAAAGATTTGCTGTGTAGGATTCGATCGCGGTCACGCTGAAACACTGGACGTATGTCGCATTCTACTTCTGGCACTTCTCTGCCTCTTGAATCTGCGCTAAAGCAAGCATATGGGCTCAAATATTCCCGCTCTGCCTGCTCCATTTGTTCACGAATATTCATATTGTCTCCTTATGTATTTAGCACCTAAAAAAATAACCTACACTCCATAGTTCGACACAAATTATATATTTCCTTTTTTTCTTTTAAAAAATTTTAAAAATTTTTCTAAAAAGTTGATTGCCGCCATAAAGAAATGGCAAGAAATTACTCTTCCATAATTTCTTGCCACTCTGTATCAATCACCGGATTCACATTTCCACCTAACACCTCATTGAGTCTTTGCTTTACCTCTCCCTCAATGTGGTTTTTATAATTTCCGTAGTAAAATTCGTTATCCTTTACCAAAATACAACCAACCCAATGACCCACGTTGCTTTCATCTACGAAAGCTTCGCTTGGAGTCTGATATCCGTATATGGAGAAAAAGGCGTCATACTCAGAGAAATCCTGAGGCTCATAACTAACATCTCCAAAGGTTTCCTCAAAGCTTTCTATCAATTCCATTGGAACAATAGAATATCCCGTTCTATTTTTTGAAAAATGACTTTCGGACTCCCATTCTTCATCCCACAATACAAATATGGAATCTGTTTGCCAGGCATTCTCCTTCTCAATCTTCTCTGCCATACTATAAGAACCATCTAACTCACCTGCTACTTTAAGGTATCGATCCTCACTTGTTTTCTTTTGCCCATACAAAAGAGTAGAGCCTTCAAAGAAATAGCCGTTTTCATCTTCGCCTTTTTCCAATGCATAACCAATGGTTCTTCCTTTATGCGCATAATTCAGTGCAATGCGCTCTGGAAGATATACCTTTTCATTATAGAAAAATGGTCCTAATATCGTATCCCGCGTCAGCATACTTCCCTTGCCTTCATATACTGGTGCTTCTGCTTTCTTATGCTTTGCACGATTCATTCGATATACGGTAGTTCCCAAAATAAGAACTATCACAAGAAGAGCAATTTGAAACAATGCACTAAGGTATTTATTTTTTTCCTTCGTAATCTCTTCTGCGAATTCCGCTTCCATAGAATCCTTTTCATCAACTGGCATACTGGCTATTTGACGCTTTCCTGCCGTGTATGCTGCAACAATTGCAACAAAAAGCAATGCCATCGCCCCTTGCAAGAAAAGACCTGCCTGCCAATGATATGGTGTAATACAACTGCGTAAAGCATCAATCGTATAAACTACACTCCCCTTTGTTTCCTTGTCCATCCAAACAAAGCAGATTCTGCGTACAATATGATTCACTCCAATATAAAATACTCCATCCACAAGCAAAAAGCCAAACCATTGCTTTCGATTGTGAATAACTGTAAGTGGAAAAAGCGAAACAACAAATGCAAGCATTACTATAATTGCAACCAAAAAGGCCCAGCGTTCTACCATCGAAGCCCCGTAAATACTCGAAAGATAATCCGATGTTGAAAGCCCTGGAATATTTCCCCATCCAAACATCTGCATGACAATCAAGGCACCCTTCGTAATTGTCCATATCAGAAGGTATCCTATAATATATAAGCCAAGCATCTGACGCAAAACTGCTTTGCGCTCCAATGACTTATTGTGTTTTGTTCGATATCGTACAACATATCCGCCTTTTATCATGTAATATACAATGAAAAAAGCAATCCATGCTGGGCTTCCTCCCATATCACCAATGGTTTGGTTAATGAATATCATTACTCCGGAAGCCAAAAGGATAGAAAAAATTAAATGAAGAAATGTTGCATCTATTTTGTGATAGTCTTTCGTTTGTCTCATATACTCTCCATTTCAAGCTCATTACAGATAATCATAACAAACTTTCATCCAGAATAAAATGCAAATTTGCACAGTTTTTTTCTATTTTAGAGAGAAACTATTGTACTCTTACACTTGAGCTTCTTTTCGATGCACAAAACTTGGAGCTCTGTTCTGTTAATTTTACGAACGTACCTTACTATTTCTAGCTTTGCGGTACATATTTCTTAATAAGTGTTTCCACTTCTTCCGAAGAAAGAGAAGCATCCTTACTGATTGTAATTAATAGCATTTCATCCTGATCCAATGAAATGAACGCCTTTAGTTCTGTATAATCTACTTCTTTTTCTCTGTAATATCCATAGTATACGCGTTTTCCATAGCAAGTAAACTCTCCCTGCTGCTCTCTTGGAATCCTGCTTCTATCAAAAAAGTCAACAATTTCATCCCAATCTTGATATTGAGCCTCTTCATAAGACATATTTTCTTCCCCTGTAAATACCGATACGTATTTATCGGAGAGTTGTTGCCATTCTGAGCGTTCCGTGATCTGAACTTCCAAAACTTCTCCATTGCTAAAGCAAACGTGCGGAATATCAGCCAAATCAGGATTTAGATTTTCTTGCTCCAAATCTTCGTTTCCTACTCCATCATTTTGCATACCATTCATATCATCATTCCTACTAAATTGGTTCTCCATGTCTTGATATATTTGCTCCTCTTGATAAGAATCTCCTAACATTTTCAGCAGAATAGAACGTTTCAGTTCCTGAAATCCCATCTTATATCCACAATATCCCAAAATACTAATCCCTATAATTGTAGCAACAACTTTTTGTAGCAAATACTTTCGCAGTCTTTTTCTACGCTGTTGTTTTCTATTTTGTTTCTTTAACTCTTCTACTAATTCTGGGTTATTAGAAAGCACTTGATACAGACTTTCGTCTTCTTCCGCTCCATCAAGTCTCATTTCCTTTGCCTGCGTATTCTCAAATCGTTCACTTATCGGCGTTTTACAGAATTTACATTTCTTAGCGCTGTCCGCTACATAATTTCCGCATTTTCTGCATATCATATGATTTCTCCGTTTTTCATCTTTTATATTATAAAGTGTTGGTTTTTAAATCAAACTTTTACAATATATCATATTTTGCGGTTAAAAATAATCCTCTTTTACTAGTTTCCTAGAAAAAGAGGACATATTTTTATAATAGACGTTCAATTTTATCTTTAATCCTGTCAAAGTCAGCCGTTGGCTCGAATCGCTCCACAACCTGTCCAGAACGATCAATTAAGAACTTTGTAAAGTTCCATTTGATATCTGGCTCATCCATGTAGTTTGGATGCTCTCGCTCCAATTTACTAAGAAGCATTGGTGTAAGTGGATTATCCATGTCAAACCCTGCAAAGCCCTTCTGCTGTTTCAAATACTTAAACAGGGGGTTGGCATATTGACCATTCACAGTCACCTTTGCAAAATGTGGAAATTGAATTCCAAACTTTGCTTCACAGAATGAATAGATTTCCCAATCATTCTCTGGCGCTTGATTTCCAAACTCATTCGATGGAAATTCTAAAATTGTAAAGCCTTTTTCTGCATACTTTTCATACAATGCCTCTAAGTCATCATACTGCGGCGTAAATCCACATCTTGTCGCACTGTTTACAATTAAAATAACCTGACCTTCGTATTCTTTTAATGATACAAATTCACCGTTTAAGTTCTCTACACTGAAATCATAAATGTTCATACAACCTACCTCCTTGTTCTTATTATCGCTGCTATGTTTTATTTCTTTTACCGCAATTAAATTGGGTTCAATATTTATTTGTTATTTAGATTGTACGCAATTTATTTTTTTTGTCAAGTACCAATAAAAGAGCTTTTATCACATTCGACAAAAAGCTGGCACACATGCCAGCTTTTTAATGAACTTCAATGGTTTATACAAAGATTGGCGTGCCTTTCTCTGATAACTCCTCAATCACTGCTATCAGTCTCTTTTCCTCTTCTTGTAACAAATCATTACATTTTTCAGCCTTCTCGAGAAGTTCCTGTGCGCCTTTCATATTCCCACTTTTAACCATAGAAATTAATTCTTTTCCATATCCATGCAGGAGCGTGTGATTTCTTTCAAGTTCGTTCCAAAGCTTCTTTGCTTCTGGGTTTTGAATCTGAAGCGAGTAATGCATATGTCCTAAAGTACAGCGTCTATAGTCTGTCTGTATAGGATAAACCTTTCCCGTCTCTACAATATTCCGGAAATTATTTATCCAACGCTCATGATCACCTGCTGATTTTTCAAGATAATTAATTACAACTTGATTGTCCAACATATAGAAAGCATCTAGTCCCATCTGACTGATAATACTCATCGAATCGTCCAAATGCTCCTCAACCTTTAATGCAGGACCAACAATCTGATCAATTGCATCACTCGAAGCCGCCAATGTATCCGTGTTTTTATGTAACGCCTTGCATAACTCATCCACATAGCTCATCTGATTATCTAACTCGTTCATTGAGCTACTAATTTCCTCACTAACCGCAGCAAGTGAAGAAATCGAATCCGTAATTGTTCCCATGCTATTACGGTTGTTTCCCGTGATGGAATAAACATCTTTAATGCACTCATTAATATTGTTCATTTCTTCAACGGTTACATCAACTGATACAGAACTCTTTTTGGATGCATCTGCAATATTCTGAAGAAATTCCCCCATGTTTGCAGTCAAATCCTTTGTTTCATCTGCAAGCTTTCTGATTTCTTCTGCAACAACCGCAAATCCTTTTCCTACATCACCAGCTCTTGCTGCCTCAATGGAAGCATTCAGCGCCAATAAATTTGTCTGACTTGAAATTGCGTTAATTCCATCAATTACTTCATTCATATGCGCAACTAAATCCTGCAAATTGTCAATCTCAGCCTTCACCTCAGCCGAAGTCCGAATTGCCGAATCCGATAACTCTGTCACATGATTTAGTTTCTGTTCACAGTCATCTATCTCCATAACTACCTGTGTTGCTTCTTCTGAAACATCAATAATCGTAGTAGTCAAGTTTTCATGTGCCAAGGACATTTCCGATGCAATTGTAGAAGTGGAATTTGCAGCCTCGCCAACATTTGCAACTTCTGAAACAATCGCCTGATTTACATCTTCAATTTTCTCTATATTCGCTTTAACTGTGAGGTCAATCACACTCATTTGAATAACGGAATCCAATGTATTAGTCGCAAGTTTACGGAATTCATTTCGACCTTCCATTAATCTCTTATGAATGTCATTTAACCCATCATTTTGGGGTTCATATTGCATATCCTCCATGTTTGCAATTGCGGAGATAATATTATTCTTACCTTTTTTGTTCTTTCCCAAGCCCACTACATTTCCTCCTTAACTATAAAAAACATGTATGCTATTTGCATCTAACTGTATTTTATTTTACCACTATAGAATATAATAGACTAGTCCTTTTTCTCTAGAAATACAATTTTTCAATAGAAATACTCCTTTTCATGCTCCCTAATTTAATCCAATAAATCCTCTTTTGAAATTTCTATAGATGGATAATGCTTCAATGACGTTAAATCAACATCTAATGGAACCGCATACTCCATATAAAAAGTATCCGGATTTGTTTCTTGTAATTCGTCAAGTTTCTTTCTTATTTTGTCTTCTTCTGTTGAAACAAAAACTACAGAAACCACTCCAACCTTTTCTTGTGGATTTACTCTACTGTTTTCAATATTTCCGCATAAAATCATTCTTATCGTATTTAAGTCTCCTACACATCAAATTTGCCTACTTCTTATACCATCATCTCTGTAATTATATATAAATCACTTAGATTTCCCTTACTCACCAAATAATTCATCACAGAATTTATTCCACTTCAAATCGTATTCACTATGACTCAAAACTTGCATATCGTATGGTGTCTGTATTCCTCTTAGCAAAGCTTCCTGAACAAACTTCTGAGCCCAATTCCCACCGTCAGCAAGAAATCCTTTTACCGCTTTGTATCCTCTGTCTATTGCTACGGATAAACGTGTATGTCCGTCCAAGGACACATAACGACCATTTAATTCCATTATTGGAATTACAATATCGCTCGCTTCATCAATAAAAGAGGCTACCGCATTCTTTTTTTCACAATCTACATAGAATTGAGACGGCTGTATACGTTCCAACTCTATGTCAAATGTTTTTACCTCGGGATATTCAGCAATCGATTCTTGATTTTCATCATAAAATTTATATATATGCTCTGCATAAAATCGAAATTCCTCAATAATCTCTTGAAGATACTTTTGCTTTCCTCGTACAATTGCCTCATGATCTGAAATAATTTCGACCTCATACAGCAAGCCATTCACTTCAAATGCTCCATGTTGTTTAAGAACCTTCTTGTCAAATCGGTTATCTTCATAACTATCTATTCGTTTGATATCCATTTTTCATCCTCCATTTTCCCTAATGTCAAAATCTTATTTCATTCCAGTTCTTTGCAATAACTTCCCTACAATTTAACTTCGTCACTCCAAAAATTTCTATAATGCCTTGCAATCATAATCTGAAATGATAGGTTCTTCAACCGGTAGCTTAAGTCCTATTTCAGGATCTTTATAGCTTATTACACGCTTTTTTTCATTATCAAAATACTCATCGATTGCAAATAGTTGAATCGTATGGTCTTCCATTGTAAGAAAACCATGCCCAAATTCCGGAGCAATATACAATAATCTTGGACGATTTGCCTCTAGTTCTAATTCTATATATTTCTTATATGTTTTTGAACCAGGTCTTAAATCAACGACATAGTCCACCCCCTTACCTTGTATAACGCTAATTAATTTCCCATGTGCCTTCTCTTTATCCTGATAATGAATACCAAAAAATGTATTCTTCTTGGGCATGGAATAAAATCTTTGCTCTTTAATCTCAAAATTTTCAATTAAATTGCTAAACTCATTTTTTCGATAAAATACTTCCATTAAGCCCCTATTATCTTCCCTTACCGTTGGCTCAATTAGCAGACATTCATCAAATATCCTCTCTATTACCTTCATCATATCTCCCTGTCAAATAATGATTTCACTCACTAGTAACTACTACATTATTGCACCAAATACTTTGTCAATTTTTCCTTAACAAAATTCCACTTCTCTACAATAATATCTGCATTGCTTTCAAGATCCTTAGCACCATCATTTCAAACCTGTCATCAAAGGCATATTTATACCTCGCTATTTCGTGAAACAAGTGCATTGTCTGTTACTAACATTGTATTTTCCATTTTGTTCTTTACCTTTTGATATGCAATTCTTGGATCTCCGCTTTCCAAAAAAATAATCCCACATCTGGTAAATCCGTTCTTTTCGAGAGCTTTTTGCATAACAATGTTATCATGATGCGTATCAATCTTTAAATTAGGATTTTGTTCAAGTGCCCAATCAGAAATAATTTTCACAACTCCCTTTGATGTTCCTGCACTTGCCACACGATGAATTGTTCCATATGGCAAATCATTGAGCCATGCACCTTCCGTTATCACCTTGTAGGTTGGATCTTCCCCCAATATATAAGCAAACGCAAACTGTATTTTTGCGTCCTCTTCTCCGACAAATAATTTTTGCCTATCAATTAGCTGCTTTACCTTCTCTTTTGTAATCGCATCCTTACCTGACCACTGATTCTTATTTCCATGTTCTTCCATAAACTGCTTCGCATAAGAATAAACAGCTACTAATTTATCTAAATCCTCATATGTCGCTTTTCTGATTTTCATATTTTATACCTCAAAATATTACTTAAAAATAATGTTGTCGCCCAATTGTTTATTATAAAGATTTAAAAAAATGTGACAAGAGGTGCACAACCGTAAAATGTGAAAAACCCCAGCAGGTGCAACTGCTGGGGTTTCGTTTCTTTGTGATATCTTCGTCTATCACTGCCCTCTTAGCCGAAAAAGTATAGCTCATTCTATTTTGATTATCAGTAGCTATCCTGCCCTTCTTATTCATGCAACTTATATTCAGTATCTTCATCAATGATATCGATTAATATCTGCGCAAAACGCGGATCGAATTGCTTGCCCTTGTTTCTAACCAATTCTTCACGGACAATCGCCTGGTCTAGACATCCACGATAACTTCTGTTTGATGTCATTGCATCATAAGAATCTGCAACTGCAATAATTCTTGCCACTTCAGAAATGTTTTCACCTGAAATGTTATCAGGGTAACCAGTACCGTCATATTTTTCATGGTGCCATCTGGCACCAACTTCGATATCAGGAATCTCCGTGATTTCGGAAAGGATTTTACTACCAATAATTGGGTGCGTCTTAATCTGCTCAAATTCCTCGTCTGTCAGACGCCCTGGCTTGTTAATAATAGCATCGGGAACACCGATTTTTCCAACATCATGCAAAAGAGCAGCATATCGCAAATATTTTAGTTGCTGTTGGTCGTATCCATAGCGTTCGCCAATCATAACCGCGTACTGGGATACTCGCTTTGAATGACCCTTGGTATATTTATCCTTTGCTTCAATTGTCTTACTCAAAACATTTACAAGCTGCTCTGAAACGTGTTCTGTCTTATCAATGACTACCTGTTGCTCCAAAATCTTTTCCTCTAATGTAGCATCGGAGGCTATCAAAATAATTCCGTAACAATCGCCATAATTGTCATACGAAACGGCAACCTGAATATTACAAGAAATGTTTGTATTTGTAGCAATTAGGTGCTCAGGTATTTTGTCACCAGACATAATGCGTTCGAGCTGCTCTGGTGTACAAGAAATAATGTCTTTGACATGGTAATTATTGCCAACTTTTAGTCCAAACAAATCTGTAGAGTAGCGATTGAACTTGTCGACAACCCCTTCTGGAGTCAATGCGATAATTGCAATATGTGCCTCGTTGTATATAGCATTGTAAATTTTATCATTTGAAATGCTAAAGGTATTTTCTTTTTTTGATAAAAAAATCGTGATAATAAAAGCTAATGTGGCACCCATGCCTGAACTCGGATAGGATGGAATATGAAGCAATGGAAAAAAAGTATCCGGTAGCGACGCAATAAACATAATCACATTTACCAAGATAATTCTTAAAACAAAAGAATTCTGGCGCTTGAGCGTGGAACCTTTGAACCCGTGAAATACTAGCATAATCCAAAAGAGTACACAAAAGACGATATAAAAATAGTGATAGTACACAACAGGAGATGGACTCGTATAATAAGCGGTACGTCCATGAATTTGAATGTACTCATGGATTGGCGCCAAGCCAAAAAACACCCAGTCCCCAATGGAGAGAATGATTCCCATGATGCCGAAGGTGTACCGGATTTTCTTTTTCAGATCCGCGAGTAGTCCGACAAAAAATCCAAGAAAAATCATGTACATATCAAATGCAAAAATCAATATGTAGAAAAAAGCGTTGTAAATCTTTTCAACATAGGTAATGCTGTAGCCGATGAGTGAAATGTTCCACATCGTCGCAAAAATTCCCATCATCAAAATCAGATAGTTTTTTCTCTTGTCATTAAATAAGTTTGAGCGATAAAACGATATTGTATAAATTGCGCAAAGTGTAGCCGACACGGCTAGTGCGATTATAGTAAGAACTCCCGATTCCATAGTCATCTCCTTTTCCTGTGATAATATCATATATCGTCATACTTTGGAATATCTAATTAGTTACAGAAAGAAATTGGATAATGATACCATGGCAGAAAAACTGGAGGCTTTCTTTAGCCATCTGGATGATATATCTGAGGATGAATATGACAATTTAATTGATTCTATAAAGGACAGAATGTCCGTTAAAAATGCTACAAAACAGCTATCCGAGACACTCGCCGGAAGATATGTACCTCCTGTTCGTCGACGTGGAGGGCGATAAGAAAAATTTGTCATAAAGTTGCGGCAGGTGTAGTTAGCTACTACATATGCAAATGGTTAGACGGAGACGGCCGCGACAATTAGCCTAACGGATGCACAACCGTAAAATGTGAAGAAACCCGAGCAGGCGCAACTGCTGGAGTTTTGTTTTTTGTGATATCTTTGTCTATCACAGCCTTCTTAGCTGAGAGAAGTATTGCACATTCTCTAATCCCTATACTTCCTATAATAATAGTAGCTATCACTAACCATATTAGGCTGCTTATGATTGATAGGTGTTCTCTTTTCAAACAATTCAAATCCAGATTTTTCTGCCACTTTACTTGATGCTTGGTTTTCGCAGTCAATAGTAAGTATCAAATAATGAATATCTGAAACTGACAGACACCAGTCGCAAAGACGTTTGAGCGCTTCAGGAGCATATCCAAATCCCCTATAATCTTCATCTATAAAATATGCCATCTCAACCTCATTCAGGTTTTCTTCAATGCCCATTCCAACCATACCAATAAGCATATTATTTTCTTTTAAAACAACAGCATATCTTTTATTTTCATAAACATCTGTAGAGTCACTTTGGGTCTTGAGCCACTCGATGTATCCACTTAATCTTCCTGGAACCAAACTATTCTCTGACCAGTCCTTCATAAATCGCACTACATTTTCTTGCCATATTATTTTTCTTAGTTGGCTTTCATCATAGCTCTCAAAATCTCGAATTAACAATCTTTCTGTTTCTAAATGCATTTTTCATTCTCCTA
>JAZUHO010000098.1:0-10939 GCA_045641745.1 Agathobacter sp.
CTACCTCTTGACATATTCTTCAATTATGATAAAATCTATTCGAATAAAGATAAAGCGATGAAGAGCCTAGTAGGATTTCTGAAATGTGAAAGAGAGAGAAGCAAATGGTGAAAGCTTCTTAACAGGAAGGTTATCTGAATACCAGCTTGGAGTGACCCCAATCCGGTCCGTTCGACCACGTTACGGTCAAATGAGATTCATTTGCAGGTGCCTGTAAATGGATGAAGATGGGTGGAACCACGATGAATAGTCGTCCCTGATGTCAAGTCGTTTGATGTCAGGGGCTTTTTTATTTTATAGAAGTATCTTCTGAGACATCAAAGCGAAAATAATTTAATCAGAAAGGAAATGGAAAAAATGAAAATCACATTAAAAGATGGCTCTTTTAAAGAGTATCAAGAAGCAAAATCCGTATATGAAATTGCAAAGGACATTAGCGAAGGTCTTGCACGTGTAGCATGTGCAGGTGAAGTTGATGGAGAGATTGTAGATCTTCGTACCGTACTGAGCGAGGACTGCGAGCTTAATATTGTTACAGCAAGAGATGAGGCTGGGCTTCGTGTGATTCGCCATACAGCAAGCCATGTATTAGCACAGGCTGTAAAGAATTTATTCCCAAATGCAAAAGTAACTATTGGACCAGCAATCGACGATGGATTCTATTATGACTTTGATGCAGAACCATTCTCAAGAGAGGATTTGGATGCATTAGAGGCAGAGATGAAAAAAATCATCAAAGAAGGCCATGAAATTACAAGATTTACACTTCCAAGAGCAGAAGCAATCAAACTTATGGAAGAAAAAGGCGAGCCATATAAAGTAGAGTTGATTGAGGATCTCCCAGAAGATGCAGAGATTTCCTTCTATGATCAGGGGGGATTTGTGGATTTGTGTGCAGGACCACACTTAATGTCAACAAAGGGTGTGAAAGCCTACAAGCTTCTTTCTTCTTCTATGGCATACTGGAGAGGTGATTCCAACAAAGCACGTCTTCAGAGAATTTACGGAACCGCTTTTGATAAAAAAGATGATTTGAAAGCGCATTTAGAGAAATTAGAGGATGCAAAAATGCGTGATCACAATAAATTAGGTCGTGAGATGGGGCTCTTTACTACTGTCGATGTAATTGGACAGGGGCTTCCATTGTTTACTCCAAAGGGAACAAAGATGATCATGAAATTACAGAGATGGATTGAGGACTTAGAGGACAAAGAGTGGGGATATGTTCGTACCCGTACACCACTTATGGCAAAATCCGATCTCTATAAGATTTCAGGACACTGGGATCATTACAAGGATGGAATGTTTGTATTGGGTGACGAAGAAGTCGATAAAGAGGTATTTGCACTTCGTCCAATGACATGCCCATTCCAGTATTTTGTATACAAAAATGAGCAGCATTCTTATAAAGATCTTCCATATAAGATGAGTGAGACATCTACGTTGTTCCGTTGTGAAGACTCTGGAGAAATGCATGGACTTACCCGTGTTCGTCAGTTCACGATTACAGAGGGACATAACGTAATTCGCCCAGATCAGGCAGAGGCAGAACTTAAGGATTGCTTTGACCTTGCATATTACATTCTTAAGACATTAGGACTTGAAGAAGAGGTAACTTATCGTCTTTCTAAATGGGATCCAAAGAATACAGAGAAGTATCTTGGAGATGAGAACTACTGGAACACAACACAGCAGGCACTTCGTGATGTGTTAGAGGAAAAAGGCGTAGCTTATGTTGAGGCTGATGGAGAGGCTGCATTCTACGGACCTAAGATTGATATTCAGGCAAAGAATGTATATGGAAAAGAAGACACCATGATTACCATTCAGTTAGACTGTGCAATCGCTGAGAATTTTGATATGTACTTTATTGATGCAAATGGTGAGAAGGTGCGTCCTTACATTATTCATAGAACATCAATGGGATGTTATGAAAGAACACTTGCTTGGTTAATTGAAAAATATGCAGGTAAGTTCCCAACATGGTTATGTCCAGAACAGGTACGTGTTCTTCCAATTTCTGAGAAATACATCGATTACGCAAATCAAGTAGCGGATGAGCTTAAGAAAAATGGCGTAGATGTAACGGTTGACAACCGAGCAGAAAAAATTGGATATAAGATTCGTGAGGCTCGTTTGGATAAACTTCCATACATGTTGGTAGTAGGTCAGCAGGAGGAAGCTGATAAGACCGTATCGGTAAGAAGCCGTTTTGCTGGCGATGAAGG
This sequence comes from Agathobacter sp., assembly GCA_045641745.1. Taxonomy (GTDB): domain Bacteria; phylum Bacillota; class Clostridia; order Lachnospirales; family Lachnospiraceae; genus Roseburia. The sequence continues at coordinate 2,229 of JAZUHO010000098.1, forward strand.
TATCAAGGCTTTGGATGCATTTGTAGATCAGATTTGCAAGGAGATTCGTACAAAAGAAATCCGTAAAGTAGAAGTAGAGCCAGAACAGCAGAAATAAAAATTTTTAAAATTAATTTGAAGATAGTTTCATAAAAGAATAATACCTCCAGAATCGATGCATACTAAGCGATGTAATCAGAGGAAGGAGGTATTTTTTATGACTACATTGGAATGTACGGTTAGCAATTGTGCCCATAATGCAGATCATTGCTGCAAGCTTTCTGAGATTCAGGTGAAGGGTAAAGATGCCCATATGAATTCAGACACCAGTTGTGGAAGCTTCGAACTAAAAAGTGCGCACCCATCGATGAAAAGTGGTGGATGTGGCTGTACAGCGCGTGAAAAGAGAGTAGGCTGTGAGGCTGTTAGTTGTATGTACAACAAGGGTAAGACCTGCGATGCAAATCACATCGACATTTTAGGTGGACATGCAGACCGAATGAACGAAACAGAATGTGGAAAATTTACTTGTAACTAGTAGAAAAAGGCGTTTTGCAGCATGCAGAGCGCCTTTTTTCATAAGCTACTTGGGAATATACTTCACTTGCAGAACGAAAAACAGAAGATGGCAAGATGGAGGTTAAGAATCATGTGTTTGTAAAAAAGTAGTTTGCTTTATACAGACAGATGTCGTACAATGAACGGGTGCATAAAGGGACAAAAAGGAGACGTTGAAATGGATTATCAAATTAATTTCCCTCATCTTAATATCTTTTTAGAAAAGGTGGGAAAAACCATATATATCGGAGATTTTGGAATTGCCTATTACGGAATTGTGGTAACACTTGGAATGCTTGCCGGTATTGCTATCGCATGTGCAATTGCAAAGAGAACCGGGCAAAAAGAAGAGGACTATATGGATCTTGCACTGATTGCTATCGTATGTTCGGTCATTGGTGCGCGCGTGTATTATGTAATTTTTCAATGGGATATGTACAAAAACAATCTTTTATCAGTGTTTAATCTACGCGAAGGTGGATTGGCAATTTATGGTGGTGTAATCACAGCAATTATTACTACTTACATATTTTGTCGTATTAAGAAATTATCCTATGGCTTGGTTTGCGATACTGCAGGGTGCGGATTAATTCTGGGACAAATAATTGGACGCTGGGGCAATTTCTTTAATCGTGAAGCGTTTGGACAATATACAGACAATTTATTTGCAATGCAGCTTCCGATATCAGCAGTTCGCAGAAATGAAATTACGGAAGAGATGTGGAACCATGTGGTTACGACGGACGGAGTAACTTATATACAGGTGCATCCAACCTTTTTATACGAATCTTTATGGAATTTAGCGCTTTTAATTCTTTTATTAGTATTCTTTAGAAAGAAGAAGTTTGATGGAGAAATCTTCCTGTTCTATTTGCTGGGATATGGAGTGGGAAGATTCTGGGTAGAAGGGCTTCGAACAGACCAACTATTTTTGATTGGAACGCAAATTCCAGTGTCGCAGGTAGTGGCTGTAGTCTTAGTGCTCGTAGCAGCAACGTGGATTATGATTGGCAGAACGAAGGCAAGGAAGCTCGTAAAGGTGGAACTAGCGGAAGAAAAAGTGGAGGAAGAAGAGACAAAAACCACCAATTAATATGCGCGGTGGAGGAAAATACCAAAAATGAATAATAAAGTGTGAGATTGCGGGGCATTTTTGCAATGAAACTTGTACTTTGAGGCATATGAAATGCTTCCTCCACTCTCTACCACTTTCAACGAAAAAGACTCTAAAAATAGAGTCTTTTTTTGTTGAAAAAAATAGGAATTTAAGTCTAGAAAATTCCTTAAAAACCTTGATTTTGCTATAAAAAAGGGGTATTATATACATACAAGTGGTGGAAAGTGGTGTATTTGACCATGAAAGTGGTGAGAAGTGGTAGATTTCATTTGAAATGAGCACAGCGCATTTTCCAGAAAAAAGTGGTTATTTTTGAAAGAAACGCTTTTTACAAAACGAGGAAAGGAGGATGTGTCTCATGTTCATGGGAGAATATAACCATACAATCGATGCAAAGGGACGAATGATTGTTCCATCGAAGTTTCGTGAACAGCTTGGTGGCGAATTCGTTGTTACCAAGGGGCTGGATGGTTGTTTGTTTGTATACTCCAATGAAGAATGGAAGCACATCGAAGAAAAATTCCGCGAAGTACCACTTACCACAAAGGATGCAAGAAAGTTCTCTCGATTTTTCTTCGCTGGCGCAGCTAGTTGCGAGGTGGACAAGCAGGGAAGAATTCTTCTCCCGGCAAATTTGAGAGAATACGCAGGAATTGAAAAGGATGTTGTATCTGTTGGTGTTCTTAGTCGAGTAGAAATCTGGAGTAAGGATAGATGGCAGGACAATGGTGACTATGAGGATATGGATGAAATCGCTGAGCATATGGCGGAGTTAGGACTTGGTATTTAGAAATGGAATTTAAACATTATTCAGTTTTATTAGAAGAGACAATTGAAAATCTTGCAATTAAGCCTGACGGAATCTATGTGGATGGAACCTTAGGAGGCGGCGGTCATTCCTACCAGATTGCAAAGCGTTTAACAAAAGGTGGACGTTTGATTGGAATCGATCAGGACAAGGATGCAATTCAGGCAGCTACTGAGAGATTAAAAGAATTTGAAGATCGTGTCACAATTGTAAGAAGCAATTACTCAAATATGGCGAATGTGTTAAAAGAGTTAGGAATTGATAAAGTAGATGGGATTGTTCTTGATCTTGGAGTTTCATCGTTTCAGCTCGATACGCCAGAGAGAGGATTTACCTATCGCGCAGAGGATGCACCGCTTGATATGCGAATGGATGATAGACAAGCTCTTACTGCAAAAGATATTGTGAATGAATACAGTGAAATGGAACTTTTTCGTATCATTCGTGATTATGGAGAGGATCGTTTTGCAAAAAATATTGCAAAACATATCGTAGAAGCCAGAGCGAAGAAACCAATTGAGACAACTGGAGAACTAAACGAGATTATTAAGGCATCGATTCCAATGAAGGTGCAGGTTACGGGTGGACATCCTTCCAAAAGAACCTATCAGGCAATTCGAATTGAATTGAATCATGAATTGGATGTACTACAGGATAACTTAGATGAAATGATTTCCGTGTTAAATCCGGAAGGAAGAATTTGTATTATTACCTTCCATTCTTTGGAAGATCGAATTGTGAAGAGCAATTTCAAGAAAAATGAAAATCCATGTACGTGCCCAACCAATTTTCCGGTGTGCGTTTGTGGGAATGTGTCCAAGGGAAGAGTAATTTCGAGAAAACCGATTTTACCTTCACAAGAGGAATTGGAAGTAAATTCAAGATCAAAGAGCGCAAAGCTTCGTGTTTTTGAAAGAGCATAATAAATAGAACATTGCAAGTTGCGATGGATGAGGAGCTGTTTTATGAGTCAGAGTAGAACGAGAACAAATACAAAAAGATATATTGTGGAAGGTAACACTGTTCGTGAATATAATCCTGAGAGAGAACGTCGCGAAAGAATTGAAAGAAGAAAAGCAGAAGAAGACAGAAAGAAACGTCTTCGCAGAGCAGCTGCCAGAAGAAACCAGGCGAAAGCGTTACATATGAGCAGAGGATATGTTGCATTCATTTCAATTTGTGTTATGATTAGTGCATTCATATCTGGGTATTATATTATGCTACAGTCTGAAGTCGGACAGAATATGCGTGAAGTAGCAGCGTTAGAAAGTCAGATTACCGATTTAAAGGCTGACAACGATGCAACGTACAAAAAGATTTCTACATCAGTTGATCTTGCCCAGGTAAAAGATATTGCAATTAATCAATTAGGAATGAAGTATGCTTCCCCTGAACAGATTGTATATTATAAGGTAGAAAGCAATAATTACATGAATCAGTATAGCAATATTCCGAACAAATAGGAGTAGTTCATGGCAAGAAAGAAAAGGAACGACAATAAGCCTGCGCGCAAAATCAATAAACAGATGGTCAAGCGGTTAATGCTTGTGTTTGTAGCAATTCTCATATTGATTTGCTTTTTGATTGGGCGACTTACCTATATCAATTATACAAGCAGCGATAAATACAAAAAGAAAGTGTTGTCACAACAGTCATACGATAGCGTAACAATCCCATTTCAAAGGGGAGATATAGTGGACAGTAAAGGTACTGTACTCGCTACCAGTGTGGCTGTTTATAACGTTATATTGGACTGTTATGTGTTAACAAGCAATAAGGAATATAAGGAACCTACTATCGAAGCTTTGCTGACCTGTTTCTCAGATGTAGTAACGAGAGAACAACTCTTGGATTATTATGAGAATTCTAGCGACAAGCGTTATATTGTCTTGGCAAAAAAACTTCCTTACGAACAAATTGAAGCGTTTGAAAAAAAACAGAAGGATGAAAAAGTAGGAAGCAAAATAAAAGGCGTGTGGTTTGAGAAGGAGTATCAGCGAACCTACCCATTTGCATCCCTTGCAAATTCTGTGGTTGGTTTTATTTCTGGTGGAAATGTAGGAACCACAGGGCTTGAATTTTACTATAATGATACACTTAACGGCGTAAACGGCCGAAAATATGGATATCTTAATTCAGACAATGATTTTGAGAAAACGGTAATTGAGCCAAAAAATGGAAGCACATTAGTTACTAGCATTGACGCAAATTTGCAGTCAATTGTCGAAGGAAAAATAAAAGAGTGGAATGAAGCCTACGCGAATTGTGCGCGACTTGGGAATGGAAGTAATAATACGGGAGTTCTTGTGATGAATCCGAACAATGGTGAGGTACTTGCGATGGCAGATTATCCTTCTTTTGATTTGAATCATCCAAGAGATCTTACCAGCTGCTTTACGCAAGAAGAAATTGATGCTATGGACGATACAACACAAGGGGAGAAATTGAACTTCTTATGGCAAAATTTCTGTGTGAATTCTACAGTGGAGCCGGGATCGGTTCAAAAACCACTTACGGTAGCCTGCGGATTAGAGGTAGGAGCGTTTAATGAGAACAATACCTTTTTCTGTGATGGTGGAGAAGACTATGGACAGTGGATTGGCTGTGTGAATCGTTCCGGACACGGCATGGAAACTGTAGAAAAGGCGATTATGGATTCTTGTAATGATTCGCTAATGCAGATGTCATCCATGATTGGAATTGATCGCTTTTGTGAGTATCAATTTAACTTTGGTTTTGGAAGAAAGACAGGAATTGATTTGCCTGGTGAAGCCAGTACGGCACCACTTGTTCGTACGGCAGAACAAATGACGGCAATTGACCTTGCAACAAACTCATTTGGACAGAACTATAACTGTACGATGGTACAGATGGCATCCGCCTTTTCTTCTTTAATTAACGGTGGAACACTTTATCAGCCACATGTGGTGCGTAAGGTGACAGATTCGGATGGAAACACCATGTCGACAGTAGATGCTACAGTACTTCGAAAAACAGTGGCAAAGAGTACGAGCGATACCATTCGGGGCTATTTGAAAAGTACGGTTTCAGAAGGCGGTGCGAAGTACGCGAAGGTGGATGGTTATTCGATGGGTGGAAAGACTGGTACCGGAGAGACCTATCCGCGAAAAAATGACAGTTACGTTGTATCCTTTATGGGATATGTGCCAGCAGAGAATCCACAGATTCTTATTTATGTGGTCATTGATCAGCCAAACTGGATAAAACAGGATCGAAGTATCTTTGCACAGGATCTCGGTCGTGAGATTTTAAAAGAGGCACTTCCTTATTTGAATATTTATCCAGATGAGGAGCCGACTGGTGCGAATGCGGACCGAGGCGTAATCGCGGTGGGGGATGATACTTCCCAGAAGGTGACCTCCAATCCACAACAATAAAATAGAGTGAGGAATCGCGTCTGCCAAGATGAGGTGACTTGCAAAGCTGGAATCGAATAACCTCATAGACCGATGCATATACTTGAAAGAGCATGTATGGGCTATGGGGTTATTATGTTTAAAACCATGTTATATCTTAGAAAACGGTTGCTTTTATTCTCGGCAATTGTTGCACTTCTCCTTGTGGGATTAACGGGACGTTTAATCTATCTTATGACGGTAAAGCGAGAGTATTATACGCAAAAGTCATTGGATATTGAACAGCGAGAGCGCTCGGTTAAGGGAAAGCGGGGCAGAATTCTAGATAGAAATGGCGTTGTTCTTGCAGATAACATGCGCGTGTGTACGATTTCTGTAATCCATAATCAGATTAGGGAGCCAGACAAGGTGGTGGAAATTCTTTGCAAAGAATTGGAGCTTTCCGAGGAAACGGTGAGAAAAAGAGTGGAAAAGAAATCCTCCATTGAGCGCATTAAAGCAAATGTTGCGCTAGAGGTGGGACAAAGGATTCTAGCATATGAGCTAGAGGGGATAAAGGTGGATGAAGAGTATAAGAGATATTATCCTTATGACGATTTAGCTGCCAAAGTGCTAGGCTTTACCGGAGGCGATAATCAGGGAATTTTAGGACTTGAGGCGATGTATGAAGAACAAATTGCCGGAAAAAAGGGAGAGATTACTACATTTACGGATGCGGCCGGACGAGAAGTAAAAGGGAAAGTGGAAGAGCGAAGGGAACCAGAAGCCGGAAACGATTTGGTGACGACATTGGATTATGCGGTGCAAAAACGGTGTATGGAAGAGGCAAGACGTTGCTTTGAGGAGAATCAGGCGAGTTATGTAAGCATATTGGCGATGAATCCGCAAAATGGGGAGATGCTAGCGATGGTGGATTATCCCGAATACTCATTGAATGCGCCATTTTCTTTGGAGAATGTAGAGGAGAGTGATACGTTCAATGAAGAAGAGAAAATGTTTCTCTTAAATGAAAAATGGAGAAATCATTGCATTAATGACACCTATGAACCAGGATCCATATTTAAGATTGTAACAAGTGCTGCGGCATTTGAAGAAGGAATATTAAGTAGAGAGGAACACTTTTATTGCCCGGGATATATTGTGGTGGAGGATAGAAGAATTCATTGCCATAAGAGAACCGGACATGGCTCGCAAACCTTTGATGAGGCCTTAGGAAATAGTTGCAATCCAACGTTTATCTCGATTGGATTGCGGATTGGAGTGGAACGGTTTTATTCCTATTTTGAAAAGTTTGGACTGTTGCAGAAGACTGGGATTGATTTGCCAGGCGAGGCGGGAACGATTATGCATAAGAAGGATAAAATTGGTCAGGTGGAACTAGCAACCATTTCTTTTGGACAGTCATTTCAGATTTCGCCTATTGAAGTTCTTACAGTTACTTCTTCGATTGTGAATGGGGGAAATCGCGTCACCCCGCATTTGGGGAAAGAAATCAAATCTTATTCTGCTTCGGTTGGAGAAGAAGGAAACAAAGAGCTGGAATATGCAATTCAAAGTGGAATATGTTCACAAGATACTTCACGAAATATGCGGGAATTATTGCAAAAGGTGGTCGAAGAAGGCGGTGGAACGAAGGCCTATATTGAAGGCTGGCAGATTGGCGGAAAGACGGCAACGTCTCAGATGCTACCACGTTCTGAACATAAATACATTGCTTCCTTTTTAGGGTTTGCACCGGCGGGAAATCCCAAAGTGGCATTACTAGTAATCATCGGAGAACCCAAAGGAATCTACTATGGAGGCACGATTTGTGCACCTGCTGCGCGCAATATTATGGAAAATATCCTTCCATATCTAGGTGCAACTATTGAATAACAAGGGAAAATGACATATACTTATAAAGTTATGGAGGAAAGTAAGATGGAGATAAAGAGTCAGAAATTTCTTGTTGTAGGAACAGGAATTAGTGGAATTGCAGCAACGGAACTTTTGCTGGAAAGAAATATGTCAGTGACATTATTCGATGGAAATGCAGAACTGGATTGTGAGAAGCTATATGAAAAGAGTCCAAAGCTGAAAGAGGTACCGATTCTTTTAGGTGAATTATCTGAGAAACAATTGCAGAAATTCGATATTGCGGTATTGAGTCCAGGTGTACCAACCGATCTTCCAATCGTAAATCAAATGCGAGAAGCGGGAATTATCATCTGGGGAGAGATTGAGTTGGCATACGCCTTTTCTAAGGGCCGTATCATCGCAATTACAGGAACCAATGGAAAGACAACAACGACTGCACTTACGGGGCAGATTATGAAGAATTATTTTAAGGATGTTCGTGTGGTTGGAAATATTGGAATTCCATATACTTCTATGGTAGACAATTGTAGTCCTGATACTGTTACTGTAGCTGAGATATCTAGCTTCCAGCTGGAGACAGTGCACGAATTTGCTCCAAAGGTGTCAGCTATCTTGAATATTACTCCAGATCATCTTAATCGACATCATACAATGGAGAATTACATCAAGGCTAAGGAGGACGTCACAAAGAATCAGAGCAGTGATGATGTGTGCGTCTTAAATTACGAGGATGAGGTCCTTAGAGATTTTGCGAAAGAGTGTCCTGCCAAGGTGGTGTTTTTTAGCCCAGGTACTAAGCTTGAGGATGGTTTCTACCTTGAGGGAGAGGAGATTATGTATGCTGTCTCAGGAGAGGCAACTTCTGTCATAAATATAAATGAGCTTAACCTCTTAGGTAAGCACAATTATGAGAATGTTATGGCAGCGACCGCTATGGCCCTTAATGCAGGTGTTCCGATGGATAAGATAGTGGAGGTTTTACGTACTTTCACAGCAGTTGAACACAGAATCGAGT
>JAZUHO010000099.1:0-17869 GCA_045641745.1 Agathobacter sp.
TTATCAATCTCTGCTTTCGCTGCTTTCTTCACTTCATTAAGCACATTTTTATGCTTTAATTCTGCAATCTTACCAATACCATCTAACTCCGCATCTGATATAGCTGGTAAATCAGTTGCTGCTTCAATTGCTTCCTTTGCTGCTTCAGCTGCTGCTACTACCTCTGGTGTTGTATCTCCATCAACTTCTGCATCAATTGCTGCTTTTGCTGCAACCTTGGCTTCTCTAAGTCGTCTATTTACTTCCTTGGCTGCTTCTATTGCTTTAATACCTTTATCTGTTGCTGCTTCTACTTCTTCTACGGTTGTTGCGGCATCAATTGCTTTCTTTGCTGCTTCTGCTGCTTTTCTTACATTTGTTGATGTATCTCCATCAACTTCTGCATCAATCTCTTCTTTCGCTGCTCTTTTTACTTCTTCAAGCATATTTTTATGCTTTAATTCTGCAATCTTAGCAATACCAGCTAACTCTGCATCTGATACAGATGGCAAATCAGTTGCTGCTTCAATTGCTTCCTTTGCTGCTTCAGCTGCTGCTACTACCTCTGGTGTTGTATCTCCATCAACTTCTGCATCAATTGCTGCTTTTGCATCATCTTTTGCCGCTACAAGGTGCTTATCCATATCTCTATCGCCACAACTACAAGTATATCGAGACTCTCCCTCACTTCCATATGTATGAGTATGATTTGGTACAGATACTGTTATAGAATCACTTGCTTTATAAATATCCGTTGAAGCATAGCGAATTTTTACACTTCCTGCTCCAAGCCCAGTAATAGATGTTCCTGTAACCTTCTTCCATGTATTTCCACCATCAGTACTATACTCCATGGTTGAATCAACGCCTGTAATTTTTCCGTCTTTCGCGCCGATTTTTGTTACTGCAGTAGCAGATATACTAGCACTAGAAGGTTTTGCTGGAGCATCATGTTTTGTTGTTCCAGCAGGAATAGTAATAGTTGCTGGTGTTCCTGCTTCTCTTGTACCAGTTTCTTTATATCGAACCTTTACTGTTGCTCCTGCTGAAAGTCCTGTAATCTCAGTTCCTGAAATAGTATTCCAAGTACTTCCACCATCTGTACTGTATTCCATAGAAGATGTAACACCTGTAATCTTACCATCATTTCCATCTACATAATGTGGTTTTACAGTTGTAAGTCCTGTAGGTGCTGCTGGAGCAGCTTGCTTTGTAATTTCAAAATCCTTTGTTATTTCGTTACCATCAACACTAATTGTAGCAGTATATTTTCCTACTGCTGTTGGAGCTATTGTATTTTCAGCATACGTTGTGCCATCACGACCTACATACTTAATTGTTGGTGTTTCAAGTGAATTACCACTTACTGGCCATGATGCAGTAATTCCTACAGGAGAACCTGTATATGCTTTATTACTAGCATTAACTGTAAGCTTAATACCTGTATGCTCATCAGCAACTGTACAAGCATCATCTGCACCACATGTTGCAATAAGATCACTTCCCACTTTAGAATAACTCCAACTATGCTCATGTGCTTTCCACTTTACATATAATGTCGTTGCAGTGTTATTAAGTGTATAAGACTGACCTTTAGAATAACTTGTTCCTGTGCCACTTGCACTTGCATTCCATTTTTCTGCAACATAACCACTTTTTGTAATTGTACTGCAATCTGGTAATGTTACTATAGCACCAATATAGGCATCTAACACACCATTTGTAATAGGAGTTTCAGTACCATCAACATATGCTTTTGTAGGTAGGCTACCTGAACCACCATTTGCACTAAATGTAAGTTTAGCATCCTGCCCCACACGAATTGCACTATTATAACCTGATACACCAGGATTATATGATGCTGGTGTTGGAATCAATTTATATCCTTGATCAGAAACGACATTTCCATTATTAATCAATGAAATCGCTTGGGTACGATTTGTACATAATGCACCAATCAAACCGTTAGATGTAGGAAGATAAACACCTACCTTACCAGTAAAATCAGAATCAATATGCAAATACACACCATTTGCCCCACTTGCTACATTCTTCGGTGGAACAATCTTTACATTCATTTCTTTTCCATCTGTCTTATTATTTAAAATTCTAGTATTTCCCTTTAGTGTAACAATAATGTCTCCGCCACCAGGTGTAGCTGCGTTACTGGTAACACTATTTCCTGCAACAAATACACCACCCGCAGATGTATTATCATGGAAATAGCAATCCTCAAGAATCAAATTAGCTGTACCAGTTCCACACCCAATAAGTGCTGTTCCATTAATGTTTGGATTACGTCCCAGGTTATATATCTCCACATTTTTCATTGTCATAGTCTGCGCATTCATTAGCCAAACGCATCCGTTAACATTACTTGCATATCCTGATCCCTGTGTCATCACAACATTTTGAAATGTAGCATTATTGCCACCATCTTTATATTCATAGGTATGACCAGTGTTAGGGCCGCACTCTTTTATAGTATAACGAGTTTTGTCTCCATACTTAGCAAGTGTATCGCTGCCACCGAATATTTTTTCGCCACTTGTCGAAACGTACTTATATACACCACCATCAATGACAAGATTTGACTTCTTAATATTAATCCAAGCATCTCCTGAAGTGTTCAAATTGTCATCCTGCAAAAGATATATTACATCTCCATTACTAAGCGAACTATCATACACTGCTGCACGCAATCCATTTGATCCATATAATTTATTTTGTGTTGCATTCCATGCATATTTTGTTGTATCACGATTCCATACAGCATAAAGTGTAACCTTGCCATTAGATGCTTTACTAATCAAATTATTCACCTGAGTTGCATTCAATGTAACACCTGCTGAATACTCTACTGTAGGTGTGCTACCTGCAGTTGGTTTCGTTGTTGTCCATCCTGCAAATGTATATCCAATGTTTGTGAATACAACGCTTGATGCTAAAGTAAGTGTATCACCTGTTGAAACTACACCATCCTCATATCCACCATCAACTTTCCAATATGGTGCAAATCCATCATAAAGACCATTATCATATTGAACGGTTACACGATTACCAGTAGAAGCATTTACAACGGTTGAACTAGCGCTCTGTCCCCCATCTCCATTTACTGATCTTACTCTTACATAATATGTAGTACTAGCATCTAAGCCTGAAATGTCAATTGAATTCGTTGACACCTCTTTATTATTATATCCACTAACAATACTTGTAAAATGCTCATCTGTAGCAACATCGACTCTATAGCTTGCTGCTACAGAAACTGCATCCCAAGATGCTTTTATCTCATTATAGGCAATACTTGAATTTTGTGCGCTTGTCTTTAGTGTCAAAGCTGATGGAGCTGCAATATCAGCAACCTTTCCAGATACAGCAAAAATTGCTGCACCCATACTCGCATCATTCGTGGTCGTAAATGTAATAGATTTTACAAGTTTTGTTGTATTAACATCCATTTCACAAACCATTGAGTAATGTCTGTCACTCCAAGTTCCTGTATCATTATCCTTCCACATTCCCGAACACCAAGCTGCTTTATGTGTATCTATACCTTTCGAAGGACGTAATATCTTTGCATGGTCTAACAAGTAAAAAGATCTACTCTCCTGCGACCCATCCGTATAGTTTACTATTGCACTAATTTCGCAACCTTCACCTGCTCCACCTGCTTCAACCATAAAATAGAGTTTTTGATAACATCCAATTTTATCAAAAGTAAGTGTGCCTGAATTAGGCATGCCGCTATTATTTCTTATACACAATGCATTCGCACTATTATATGCTCCCATTTTAAAAGTAAGTCCTGAGTAATCGGTACCTACGCAATTTACTATACCATTATCAGGAAAACCTTTTCCCGAAGAACCTACAGTCGAAAACTGAAACTCTGCTCCATCGGATCCCTTTTTTCCAATATCATAATAAGAATACGTAGCATTTCTTGTTGAACCTTGTTCAACAATAACGTCATAATTATATCCACTCGCTATTGTAATATTCTCATACTGCGGTTGTGGGCTTGCCTCAGCCGACATTTCCATACCCGACATTAGACTTACCATCATTGCAAATGTCAGCATCACTGCTAGAATTATATTTTTTTTACCTTTCATGAACATTTTCTCTTTCATAGCAAAAGCCTCCTTAGTAAGTAAGTTTTGTTTTACCTTATTATTTTCATATGAGCATTACTTCATTGTATAAGGGGTAATATATCTTTATACCAAAAACATGTACAAAAGTACTACTTTATTGTGTCACTTCTCTTCATTTTACACAAGGCTTGTATATAGGTTATTTGAGACCAATTTTTAAGCATTTTGGGTGCATTCACCTCACTTATTTGCAAAAAAGCGTTGCATTTATAGGATTTTTTTACTATTATTTATAAATAACAGACATATTCAAAAAGGGGAAATCATGGAATATATTACGACCAAAGAAGCATCTAAAAAGTGGGGGATTTCTCCCACACGCATTACAATTTTAGCAAATGAAGGACGAATCCCTGGAGCACAGTGCCTTGGAAGACGCTGGCTAATTCCTGCTACTGCTACAAAGCCAGAGGAATATAAGCCCAATCGAGCTACTTCTGCCAAAAAAGAAGATAAAGATAAAAACAATTTTTCTTTTCCTTTATACCACTTTCGGCCAGATTATAGTTATATACGGGAATCTAAACTTTCAAAGCAGCAACAAGAGCTTTTACAGGCTGAAACTGCGGTTTTAGAATGTCGATTCTTAGATGCTTATCCTCTATTAGAGTCAATTTTACAAAAACCAGAAGATATCGCCACAGAAATAGGCTGTCTATGGAATGTTGGAATATGCTGCATTGGTCTAAATAAACCTGAAGAATTTTCTAAAATCTATTTACGACTCCAGCTACTTCTATCCGATGATTTTGCCCATCGAAACGATTTGGTCATCATACTAGACACCCTAAGAACATATGTAGAAACACTGGGAAATGTTGCAAATAATGACAAATTTAGCATAAATGTCAACGAACAGTGTATTCCTTTAATGTGCGTTCAAAACGGATACATCTCTTTAACTAGGGAAATCATGAAGCCAGGCACAACGGATATTAACCTTTTAGAGCTTAATCTTCGCCTTTTGAAAAATACGAGTTCTATCATCGCCGTTGAAATGATGCACATCTACTTACTTGGCATTCATTTTTTACATCAAGATTTAACAAATGCCAAAAGGCACGCAAATGAACTAGTTCAAATGGTATTTGAAAGTAAGCTATATTTTCCGCTTGTTACATATTTTCACTATTTTAACACAGTTTTATCTCCGATTCTTGAAAAGTATCCAAAAGATTTTCAGGAGCACTGCCACGATCTAGTTTCACAATATGAGCAAAACAGCAATGCTTTTTCTTCATACATGGGAGAGGCTGACGTCATAGCAACACTTAATGATATTGATTACCCTTATATATATGCAGTTTTGATGGATTTGCATAATTTGCAAATTGCAGAAAAGATGGGCATTTCTCCATCTACTGTCAAACGAAGACTTGAAACGATATATAATAAGCTTAATGTAACCAACAAAAGTGAACTGAAAGAATTTATACGCAACTATATGTAATCATTATTCCCAAAATAGAAAGCGAAGTGTTAAACCAAAAGTAATTTAACACTTCGCTTATTTATTCTTCTTTTAATTTTTATTTCAAACGTTCAGATGACCAATATCCTACTCTATGTAATATAGGTAACTTTCCTATTTTATAGGCCTCCCCCCGCTTGACTCAGCATCGCACTTCGCTTTTTCTGCACCGCCATCTGGAATGCCAAGGCCTGATTTTTCCACTCTTCATAAGCTTCATCCCCTCGATGATCGGACAAAGCATAATTCGCCAGCAAATATTCTAGCAGAAATCTTGTCACCTTCTCTGCCCCTAGAAGATTCAAATGATCTCCTTTATCCAGGCTATCCGAGTTCCAGTCAATTCCAAGCTGTTCCGTCATAAGATTCATGTCTTCATATTTCAAATTATTTTCCTCAGCAAGCTTAAGAATTTCCTCATGCCTTTTATTATTGTAGTTCTGTGGCGACGGTGTACTAATTAATACGAGCTCTGCGCCATTTTCCTCGCACATTTTTTGAATCCTCTGCAAGGTTTCCTTGGTATAATTGGGTATCTTACTTCCTAGCTTCTTACTGCTCATGTAATCTCCGCCGCGATATGGATTCACGGTTGTTCGCAAGCCAAATCCCTTGAAATTATCCCTCTCCTGCTTCGCCCCAAACAGTAGCTGCTTCCACATGTCGTGAAAACGAAATACCGGGAAGACATTCATCGCAATTTGTGAGAATTTGTCTTTCATGCCACTGGTTCCCCCATCTGTTCGGAACAATACATTGGTTTCCAATACGACCACCTTCGGCTTTTGTTTCTGGAAAGCGGTATCCACCATGTGATAGGTTTCTGATATTTTTTGCCCAGGCTGCCCTGCTGCAAAGGAGGCAATTCCGCCTTTTTCCCACAAATCATAAGTAGAAAAAGCGCTGTAGCTCAAGCTATCCCCCACCAGCAATACATCAATGCTGTCGTTTGACTCCTCCTGCAAATACCAAAGAGTCTTGCTTCTATTGATAATCATTCCATCATGTCGCTTCTGAATAAGAAGAATCATCTGGGACAAGCCCATAAATACCATAATCAATACCAATGCAAATGCAATGCTTCTTATAATCTTTCGTTTAAAAATTCGCATAAATCAAATCAACTGGCTGATATCCATCCCCATACGCTCCAAAAATTACAATGGAGATTATGAGTGCATAATACACGGCCCACCGAATCGGCAATTTACGCCCGCGTAAGCTTTCGATATCCACCATATTCCTTTCTCTCAATAAACCAAATATTCCAACTACCAGGCATCCTGCCAAGATAATGGTATAATCTGCCACATCTAAACCAACCTTAAGCAGGGTTCCATCCCAGAAATGGCGTAGCGTAAATCCTTTCGTAAGGTTTCCTAGCATGATAAATCCCTGTTTTACAGTATCTGCGCGGAAGAACACCTCTCCTACTACGATAATTATCCAGGTTTTGCACATGCGAAGGCTTTGCCACCATTTTGCCTTTTCATCCAGTCCTCTTTTCGCAAATGCAGCTTTCCAAAGAGGCTCTAACGCAAGCTCTGCCATGAGTATCACAAAGTAATACATGCCATAGAATAAGTAATTCCATTGCGGCCCATGCCACAATCCATTAAATAACCACACGGGAAAAAGCGCCATTGCTGACATTCCCAAATTTTTCCAATAACGGTTGCAATGCTTCTTGGCAAATCGATTCCATTTCTTTGCAAGCGGTGAAATCGTAATCGGATAGAAAATGTACGCCTTCAACCAAACGCCCAAGGTAATATGCCATCTACGCCAAAACTCAGATGCACTCTTCGATAAAAATGGCTGTCTGAAATTCTCTGGTAATGTAACACCAAATATGTTTCCGCTTCCAATAACAATATCCATGCAACCAGAAAATTCCATATAAAGCTGCGCCACATACCCAATTGCCGCAACCAATACAATGGCTCCCTGATACTGTCGATAGTTGCTGAACACCTCGTTCACCAGAATGTATAGACGATCTGCAATCACCATCTTTTTGAACAGTCCCCAGCCAATTCGAAGCATTCCATCCACAAGATTCTGATATTTAATGGAATTCCCCTGCCACAACGCGTCCGCTGTCTGCTGGTAATTTGCAATGGGACCTTCCATGATTTGAGGAAAG
The DNA here is from genome assembly GCA_045641745.1 of Agathobacter sp. Taxonomy (GTDB): domain Bacteria; phylum Bacillota; class Clostridia; order Lachnospirales; family Lachnospiraceae; genus Roseburia. The sequence continues at coordinate 7,757 of JAZUHO010000099.1, forward strand.
AATGCCAGGTATAATGCCAATTTGAAGAAATTCTTCTCAGCCTCGTAACGTTCCCAATATACATCTGTCAAATATCCCACTGCTTGTAGCGTGTAGAAGGAAATTCCGATTGGTGCAAGAGCGGAACTTGCTTTCAGTGGTATTTGAAATTGTGCCCATACGAGCAAACACTTAAGATTCTCCAGAAAGAAATTCGTATATTTCAGGTACAATAACCCTCCGAATAGAATACAAATCCCCATTACAAGGAAATAGGTGTTACGCTGCTTCTTGTTTCTTTTATTCTCGATTCCTCTCGCAATTCCATACGTTACTGCCGATAGTCCAACGAGATATAGCACATACATTCCGCTAAAGCTCCAAAAAAAGAAATAACCTGCGGCCAATAGTATAAATCCTCTCGCCCTCTGAGGGGCAAGCTGATAAACCATGAGTACCACAGGTAAAAAAATCGCCAAATATGATAAAGTATGATATGCCATGCCTTCTCCTTTGTGTATTACTCAAAATTACTCACACACCATATCATACTTTTCTTTTTTTTCTATACGCATTCGCCTTAAGTATTACATAGAATCCTTTTAAGATTTTCTTAAAATGCTACGCCTTTTCCTTTTCAGCCAATCGTCGCATGTAGATATTACATAAGAAGACTCCTATAACAGAAGAGATTACAAACGCGAGTGGCTGCGCTTCCTGCACGCCATTCATACCGCGTACATGCGCCATCAGGAGCAATAACGGAATGAATATAATTCCACTTCGAAGCGTCGATGCAAAGCTCGCAAGTGCTCGCTGCCCAGAGCTTTGAAATCCCATTTCCACCATCATGGTAATTGGCACACTGATTTGCGCTACGCACATGAGGCGAAGTGCTCTCGTTCCATACAGAATTACCAGCGCATCTTCACGGAATAAACCTACCAATGTGCCCGCAAAGAGATAAACCGGAATGGAAATTAAAAAGAGCACCACTTCTTCTCCAACGAACGCAGACCAAAATGCTTTACGCACACGGGCAAACTTCTTTGCTCCATAGTTAAAGCTGCTGATAGGCTGGAATCCCTGACCAATGCCGATTGCCACCGCCATCGGGAAGAAACTGATTCTTGATACAATACTCATTGCCGCAACCGCTTCATCCCCATATACGCCTGCGCAGCTGTTCAAGAGAATGGTTGCTACGCTATTTAACGCCTGACGAAGCAAGCTTGGGAAACCAGTCGCAATAATATTGGTATACACGTGAAGCTGCTTGCTCAGATAGCGTATGCGAATCTGTGTCTGTGTCTTGCCGCGCAAAAACATGCTAAGTAGGATACTAAAGCTAATGCACTGCGAAATTGCGGTAGCAAGTCCAGCTCCCATAATTCCCAGCTTCATGCCAAACATAAAGACTGCGTCCAAGCAGATATTAATCACAGCTCCCGTTAACAATCCGATGGTTCCAAACTTTGCCTTTCCTTCATAGCGAAGTAAGTTGTTCATGGTAAGACTGGATGTGAAAAAAGGCGCTGATATAATTAGAAACAGTACGTATTTTTTTGCATAAGAGGCAATCGTTGCCGTACTACCCAACAAATAAATCAAAGGATCTAAGGTAAGATAACTCAAAAGTCCAATCAGTGCTCCCGAAAAAAAGGACAAGAAAAATCCTGTCGTTGTGTAACGTGTTGCCTTATCCATTTCCTTCGCACCAAGTCTTCGCGCCATCACACTTCCGGCTCCCTGTCCAAACAGAAAGCCGAAAGCCTGTAAAATTGCCATATAGCCAAATACGATGCCGGTTGCTCCGCTGGCACTATTTCCCAGTCTTCCAACAAACGCCGTATCCACCATATTATATATGTTCGTTATCATCATGCTAAGAATCGTTGGAATTGACAATCCCACCAACAATTTACCAATTGGTTCCTCTGTCATCTTCTGAAACTGCCTCTTTTGCGCTTCCAAACGTTCCTCTTCACTTTGTATCTGCTGCTCTAATTCCATTTTGTCGCCTTCTTATTACCGTTATTTTCTTAGATTTTGTCCTTGCAATGAAAAATATAGCTTTCCATTTCCTGCCCACTTCAAAATCTAGTTCCATTTATCATACCACGTTTTATTCTTTTCGAGCAACGATTCTGGCAGCTTGATTCTATTTTCGCTAATGCCCTCCTTTATTCTGTCCCCTTAAGTGCTTCCACCATGTCAATGTTCTTGTTCTTTCTTGCCACAAAGAAGCTCACAAGCAATGACACACCAAATGTTAATAAAATGGTAAATGCATAAGAAATTGGAGAAATGAACGCATTCATTTCATACTCGCTTGCCAATTCTTTGAGAAGCTTCGCATAGGCAGCATACCCTGCTGGCAAACCTAGAAGGATTCCCACAATGGTAAGCCAATTATTCTGAGATACCAACAAACCAGATATTTTTCTATCCTTAAAGCCTACTACCTTTAGCGTTGCCATCTCACGATAACGCTCTACATAACTCATCGTTCCAAGATTATACAAAACAATCATACCTAAAACGAGTGCGGCTATAACAAGAATAGCAATCATTTCATTCATAAGCTGTGTAAAGGTATCTAATGCTCCGATTACGCCGGATTTTGTTTGTGTTCCTGAGATATCTTCGCTTTTTTCAATCTCACGATCTGCTTGCTTTACATATAATGAGGTAAAGTGATAATCCAAACCAAGCTCCTTGGCTGTATTTTCTGTCATTGCCATGCACTCAGACATCATGGAGCGCGTGTATCCTAACACCTTTACTTTATAGGTATCTTCTGTTCCAAATGGCGAGAATTCGAGTTCACTGCCGATATCATATCCCGCATCCTTCAAACGAATGCACACATATACGCCACCATCCTGCAAGGTAAATTTGCTTCCATCCTCCTCAACAAAACAAATCGCATTTTCTTTGCAATCATACGTATTCAAAGCAATGGTCTTTCCATCCACCTTTACCATGCTAGATGCTTCCAAATCGCCTGCATATTGCTTCTGATATTCTCTCGCCGTTTCGTTTTTGATTTCTTCTTTAAAATTAATCTTGGTTTCATAATTACAGATATCATTTTTCATCGTCGTTGTGAATTCGTTCATCGTATCCCGCATTCCCAAGGATGCAATAATTAAAATGGTACATCCCATAACACCGAGCAGGGACATTGCCGAGCGAGATTTATGACGAAGCACATCCCTAAAATTCCATCTCGCGCCAAACTTCATCTTCTTCCAAATTGGCGTCTTTTCTACCCAGCTTTTCTTCACTTTCTTTGGCACCACCGGACGTAAGGCATCGGCTGCGTTTCCCACGAGCATCTTCTTTACGGATAAGAAACTGATTGCGGTTAAAAAGGCGAAGATTGCCACAAGAACCGGCCAGGTAAATGCTGGCGCATACATATTCCAGGTTGGCATATCCAAATAGGTTCCCATCATGCCATTTGGACTAATAACAAGGCCTGCAATCCAATAACCTAATATAACACCTACAATAATTCCTATGACGCCTATCAGCATTCCGTATGAGGTATAATGGAATAAGATACGACGGTCTTTGAAGCCCAGGGCCTTTAAGGTTCCAATTTGCAGCTTCTCGTTCGTTGTAAGACGGTTCATGGTTGAAATCATGGTTAGAATTGCAATTGCAAGGAATAGTTCTGGAAGAATACCTGCCATCGTCTTTCCTTCCGTAATCTCACTATTCGTTTCCTTATAGCTCACAATTTCATCTTTGGTTAGTGTCATCATGGTAATTCCAAAGGACTCATCAATTCTCGATAACATGGTATCCTTATCTGTATCCGAATTAATATGGATTTCTGGATAGAATTCGAAACCAACCATTTCTTTAAACGCCTTTGGAGAAATCACAAAATAGCCAAAGTTATCAAAATCCGGCATAAGCTGGTTCTCATCTGCCACTGCGATGGTATATTCCGCTGTTTTCATGAGTCCTAACACTTTAAGCTCTAGCTTCTTTGCCTGATAAGATACGGTAATTCGATCGCCTATTTTGATGTCATTATGTTCTGCAAAGGTATCATATAACCAGATTCCGTCTGCATTTGCGTCATATGCTTCCCCCTCACTCAGATGCATCGCAAAGGAATCTGTTCCATACTGGTCCACGACTATCATGCCTAACTTCTTTTGACCGTCTTCGTATGTCGTTTCATTTTTCGCATCCAAATCTACGTTTACAGAAAGATAGCGTGTTGCACCATCCACACCCTCTATATCTTCCACAAGGCGTAAATCAGCTTCTGTAAATCCCGTTTCGGATAGAATTCGATAATCTGCAAATCCGGTTTCTTCTACAAACGCATAGAAATTCTCATGAATGGAGAACCATTCCACATTGAAGCCGAAGAATATTCCCACGCCGATTGTAACCATAAGTATCATTGAAATGAACTGCGCTTTGTATTTGAGAGCAGTTCGAACTAATTTTTTCTTTAACATCTTTACCACTCCACTTCATCTGCATTCATCGGGTTTTCTTGTGCTTCGTAGCTTTTAATTTTTCCGTTCTTTACATGAATAACGGTATCTGCCATCTTGGCAATGTTCTGGTTATGGGTAACAATGATGATTGTTTTTCCATATGTTCTTGCCATCTTAAGAAGAAGCTTTAACACCAATACTCCCGTATCTGAATCCAAAGCTCCCGTTGGCTCATCACAAAGAAGAATTTCTGGATTCTTTGCCAACGCTCTTGCGATGGATACTCTCTGTTGCTCTCCACCTGATAACTCAGAAGGGAACTTATTTCTATGTGCAAGCAATCCGACTTCCTTAAGCATCTCTTCTCCACTCAATGGATTTGGCGCAATTTCCTTCACCAAGGTTATGTTCTCATGTACGGTAAGTGTCGGAATGAGGTTATAGAATTGAAATACAAATCCTACCTTTGCAGCACGATACTCTGCAAGCTCATTATTTGTAAGTGTTGAAATATCTTTTCCATCCACTACAATGGTTCCACTTGTAGGACTATCCAATCCACCAAGCATATTTAAAAGTGTTGATTTTCCCGCTCCAGAAGGTCCCAAGATAACGATAAATTTCCCTTTTTCTAAAGAAAGATTTACCTCATCTAAGGCTCTCATTTCTTGTTCCCCTACTCGATATGATTTAACAACATTTTTCATTTCTACAATTGCCATATAGTTGCTCCTTTCGTAACCCAGTTTTGCTGAAAATAAGTGTCTTTCCCGATTTCCTTATTTTCTTTACATACTCATTATATGAATACACATTCATATTTACAAGTATTAATATGAATTTTCATTCATATGTACAAACATGCAATTGTTATCAAGAAATTTATGTCAAAATCTTCCAAAAAATATATATCTTTGAGGCCGGTTTTGACGTTGTATATATAATCTGATTTTGCGACCGATTTTGAAGTAATTTCATGCATCGATTTTCACTTTTCTGGCTTGTTTCGATGTTGAAATTACTTCCTTGCTGGATTTTGCGCATCGATTTTTCCTGTTCTGGCTGATTCCGATGTTGAAATTACTTCCTTGCTGAATTTTGCGCATCAATTTTCACTTTTCATGCTGATTCCGATGTTGAAATTACTTCCTTGCTGGATTTTTACGCATCGATTTTCACTTTTCATGCCGATTTCGATGTTGAAATATCATTATGTGCGCAAACTCTCAAGTTGTAAAAGGACCGGTTACATGAAAAAAACAAGAGATAATGCTTTGCAGCGCTATCTCTTGTTTGCTAAGGCTGTTTTTTGCAGCCCCTTTTGGGTATAGTTTTTATAAAATTTACAGAATAAGCATTCCGATTGTATGCACCAAGAATGCCACAAGCCATGCCAGCACGCACTGCATGCAAACCACAAGGATTGCCCACTTACGTCCAAGCTCTCTTTTCACCGATGCAATCGCTGCGACACAAGGTGTGTATAGCAAAGTAAAAACAAGGAAAACAAAGGCTGTAAACTCGCTCAACACTCCTTGAATTCCACTTTCACCCATCAGAACAATAATGGTACTTACCACACTTTCTTTTGCCACAAATCCAGTAATTAAAGCTGTAGATATGCGCCAATCCCCAAAGCCAAGCGGTGCAAAAAGTGGTGCAATAAAGCTTCCCACTAAAGCCAAAATACTATCCTTAGAATCAGAAACCATATTCATGCTCAAGCTAAAGGACTGTAAAAACCAGATGACAATGGATGCCAAAAAGATAATGGTAAATGCCTTCTGGGCAAAGTCCTTCGCCTTATCCCACATAAGTCGTCCAATGCTCTTCCAACCTGGAATTCGATAATTTGGCAGCTCCATAACAAAAGGAACTGGTTCTCCCTTAAATCCAGTATGGTCCAATAAGATGGCATATAAAATTCCAACGACAATTCCAATTATGTAAAGTGATGTCATAACAAGTGCCCCATGCTCTGGGAAAAACGCCGCTGTGAAAAAGGCGTAAATTGGCAATTTTGCCGAGCAGCTCATAAATGGCGTTAAAATAATCGTCATCTTTCGGTCTCGCTCCGATGGCAAGGTTCGAGTTGCCATAATTGCAGGAACTGAGCATCCAAATCCAATAATCATTGGAACAAAGCTTCGGCCTGACAATCCAATTCTACGCAACAATTTGTCCATAACAAATGCCACACGAGCCATGTATCCACTGTCCTCTAAGAAGGATAGGAAGAAAAATAAAATCACAATAATTGGTAAGAAGCTCAGAACCGATCCCACACCCGTAAATATTCCGTCAATAATGAGTGAATGAACCACCGGATTCACATTGGTTGCGCTCATTACGCCGTCGCACCAGTCCGTCAAATAACCAATTCCCTGATCCATAAGGTCCTGCAACCATACACCCAGCCATCCAAAGGTAATTGCAAAAATAGCTGCCATAATTCCAATAAAGGCTGGAATCGCCGTATACTTTCCCGTCAAAATGCGATCAATTTGCTGACTTCGAATATGTTCCTTACTCTCATGTGGTTTCACAACCGTCTGTTTGCATACATTATCGATAAACTGGAAGCGCATATTCGCAAGCGCCGCCTGACGATCCATTCCGCTTTCATTCTCCATCTGTGAAATAATGTGCGCAATGGTCTCCTTCTCATTCTCGTCTAAATGAAGAGCTTCCATAATAAGGGAATCTCCCTCCACCAATTTACTAGCTGCAAAACGAGTCGGTATCTTATACGCATGTGTATGATCCTCAATCAAATGCATCAAAGAATGTATACACCGGTGAAGCGCGCCATGGTCACTTCCCTCAGCCAGACAGAAATCCTTTCTTCCCGGTCTTTCCCGATATCTTGCCACATGCATTGCATGGGCGATCAACTCATCAATTCCTTCATTCTTTGCCGCCGAAATTGGCACAACCGGAATTCCCAAAGACTCTTCTAGCGCATTGACATCTATCGTTCCGCCATTTTCTCGCACCTCATCCATCATATTAAGTGCAAGCACCATAGGAATATCTAACTCAATCAATTGCATCGTCAAATACAGATTTCGCTCGATATTCGTAGCATCCACAATATTGATAATTCCTCTAGGTCTGTCCTTCAAAAAGAATTCACGCGTTACAATCTCTTCACTGGTATACGGTGACATGGAGTAAATTCCAGGCAAGTCGGTCACCAGCGTGTTCTCCTGCTTACGAATCGGTCCATCCTTCCTGTCCACAGTAACACCTGGGAAGTTTCCTACGTGCTGATTCGAGCCTGTCAATTGGTTAAAAAGCGTAGTCTTGCCACAATTTTGATTTCCCGCAAGTCCAAATGTAATAAGTTCGCCTTTTGCCAGTTCTTCACCACGCTGCTTCACATGGTAGATTCCGCTCTCTCCAAGACCTGGATGCACGGAATTCTTTGCTGCCTTTTCTGCGACCGCCGTCTCTTGTACTGCTTCTTCGCATAATACCACTTCGATGTCTTGCGCCTCCGACTGACGCAGTGTAAGCTCATAGCCCCAAATGCGGTATTCAATTGGATCTCCCATAGGAGCAGCCTTTATATAAGTAATCTTTGTTCCTGGAATCAATCCCATGTCTAAAAAGTGCTGGCGAAGCGCGCCCTCGCCACCAACCACTTGTATCACCGCAGATTGTTCCCTCTTTAATTCTGATAATTTCATATATTTTACACGCCTAACTTAAGTTTGTTATTGATAATTCTTCTCATTTAGAGATTATACTCACATTTTCTTTTCTTTACAAGGGGGTAATATGCATGCTAGAATTTAGCTATTCGAATGCATACTATGAGATTGTCGTCTTTTGCACAGGCACGCCATCTCATCGGATGTTTTATCCACGAAAAGAAGTAAAAGAAAATGAGGGAATTATGAGTATTCTTAACGTTGAACACTTAAATCACGGTTTCGGAGACCGTGCATTATTAAATGATGTTACCTTCCGCCTGTTAAAAGGCGAACATGTTGGATTTGTCGGTGCCAATGGCGAAGGGAAATCTACTTTTATGAATATTATCACCGGAAATTTGCAGCCGGATGAAGGCAAAATTGAATGGGCCAAAAATGTCCGCGTAGGCTACCTTGACCAGCATGCTGTTCTTGAAAAAGGCATGACCATAAGTGATGTGTTACGCAGCGCCTTTTCTTTCTTATATGAGCTGGAAGCACAGATGAACACGATCTGCGATTCCATGGGTGACGCCTCTCCAGAGGAACTGGATGCTATGATGGCAGAGCTTGGAGAGATTCAGGACATTCTGGATTCGCACGATTTCTATATTATCGATACCAAAATTGAAGAGGTTGCCCGCGCACTCGGCATCATGGATTTGGGCTTAGATCGTGATGTTACCGAGCTTTCCGGAGGACAGCGTACCAAGATTCTTCTTGCTAAGCTACTTTTAGAGAAACCAGACATTCTGCTTCTCGACGAGCCAACGAACTATTTGGATGAGAACCATATTGAATGGCTCAAGCGCTACCTGAATGAATATGAGAATGCCTTCCTTTTGATTTCTCACGACATTCCATTCCTTAACAGTGTTATTAACTTAATTTATCATTTGGAAAACGGCGAACTGAACCGCTATGTTGGAGATTACGATGAATTCCAGCGTATCTACGAACAGAAAAAGGCACAGTTAGAGGCTGCGTATAAGAAGCAACAACAGGAAATTGATGATTTGAAGGATTTCGTGGCTCGAAACAAATCGCGTGTTGCTACACGAAATATGGCAATGTCTCGTCAGAAGAAGTTGGATAAAATGGATGTCATCGAGCTTGCTGCGGAACGTCCAAAGCCAGAGTTCCAATTCTTGGAGGCTCGTACCCCAAGCCGCTTTATTTTCGAGACCAAGGATCTTGTTATCGGATACGATGAGCCACTTTCCAAACCACTCAATCTTTGCATGGAGCGCGGTCAGAAAATCGCCATGGTTGGTGCAAACGGTATTGGAAAGACTACGCTTTTGAAGAGTATTATGGGTTACATCAAGCCTATCAGTGGTAGCTCACACTTGGGCGATTACTTACAGCCTGGCTATTTTGAACAGGAGAAGAAATACGAGACGAACATTACCTGTATCGAGGAAATCTGGGATGAATTCCCATCTATGAGCCAGTACGAGGTTCGTTCGGCACTTGCCAAATGCGGACTTACCACAAAACACATCGAGAGTCTTATGAAAGTACTCTCCGGTGGCGAACAAGCAAAGGTACGTCTCTGTAAGCTCATTAACCGCGAGACCAATCTCCTTCTTCTCGATGAGCCAACCAACCACTTAGACGTGGATGCCAAAGACGAACTGAAGCGTGCCCTAAAAGCCTACAAAGGAAGCATTCTTCTCATTTGTCACGAGCCAGAATTCTACGAAGACATCGTCACTGAAGTCTGGAACTGTGAAGACTGGACCACCAAATTATAATTTCAAATACAAACCTGTAGTAAAGGATGTCGCACGACCTATGTGTGGCATCCTTATTCAGTTGTAGAAAAAGCTCCTTGGGGCATCCCCTATCCGTCGTTTCGAATAGCACGGATTTACAAGTTTCTGCACAAAATTTTTCACTCGTATTCCCTGTCCGACTCCGTTTGGACTCGTGGCGCTTGCTGTGCGCCAAAGTTGGACGGGACG
>JAZUHO010000100.1:0-41370 GCA_045641745.1 Agathobacter sp.
AAGATATCCGGGAACCTCTTTTTGAGTTCCTGGAAATAAAGTATGGGAAGACGCGTTTTATCGAAGAAAAGAGAATGGGAAAATCACGTGCAGATGTGGTGATGATTCGAGATGGCGCAGTATGCGGAATCGAGATTAAAAGCGATGCGGACACCTACGCTAGACTAGATCGGCAGGTAAAGGACTATGATCAGTATTTCGATTACAATTATGTCGTAATCGGAAGTACCCATGCGGCACATATTAAAGAACATGTTCCGGAGAGCTGGGGGATTATTTCTGTAGAAGTGGCTGTGGATTCTGGGGGTGAAAAAGAGGTCGCTTTTTCAGGGGAAATCGATTTCTATGTCATAAGAGAGCCGATGCGAAATCCCAAGCTTGACTGGGTAAAGAAGCTTAGCATTCTTTGGAGACCTGAGCTTGCGATGATACAAGAGAAAAATAATATGGCTGCCTATAAGAATAAAAGCAAAGCCTTTGTTATAGATAAAATTATTGAAAAGGTTCCGCAGGAAATTTTGGTGGAACAGCTTAGCGATACTTTGTTTGAGCGGGATTACACGCAGATTGCAGAACAAATTAATGCATTCCGCGTTGCAAATGGACGCAAGCCCCGCAGAAAAACAGCAAAGAGAAAGCGGAAATATAAAGCAATTTAGGAGCGGATGCACTCAGGTAATCAGGTGCGTCATGGCATGGAGCAAGAAAGAGAGACAATATGTTAAAGGTTGAGAAAGTAAGTTTTGGATTCCCAGACAAGGATTTATATGAAAAGATTTCCTTTTCACTAGAGGAAGGAACGCATGCAGCGTTCATTGGAACCAATGGAACGGGTAAGTCCACATTGATTCAAATGATTCTTCACGGAGATGACTATCTATACGATGGAAAAATTATATTGAGTCCAGAGCATCGCATCGGATATGTAAGTCAGTTTTCGGCGGTAGAACCAGAAGACGAGAGAACGGTTATGCATTACATGAGTGAGCCGTTTATAGCACAACAGGAATCCATCAATCGAATTTGTGCTGAGATGGAAAGTGGCGAAAATATAGAAGAACTCATGGAAGCGTATCAGGAAGCATGGGATTTGTTCTGTGCAATGGATGGTGATAACTATGAGGTGAATATCAAAAAGGAGCTTAAAATAGCGGGATTAGAGGCACTTGTGGATATGCCAATCCGCAATATCAGTAGTGGAGAGTTCAAATTGGTGCAGATCATTCGTGAGATGATTACATTCCCTGGATTACTAATTATGGATGAGCCAGATACTTTCTTGGATTTCGAGAACGTGAATGCCTTAAGAGACTTGATCAATCAGCATAAGGGAACACTTTTGGTTATTACCCATAATCGCTACCTACTAAATTATTGCTTTGATAAGATTCTTCATTTGGAGAATCAGGAGCTGCAGGAATTTGATGGAACGTATCAGGAATACCAGTATATGTTGCTAGAGACAAAGGTGACAGAGCAAGAACTTCACGCGGAAGAGATGGAAGAAATCAAACGCAATGAGAAGATTGTTGAGAAAATGCGTGCATTGGCGACCTATATGGACAATGCTTCCCATGGTCGTGCACTGCATGCGCGTGTGACCTACTTGAAACGACTAGAAGAGCGCCAGACACCATCGCCTTTTGTACACATTCCACAGCCAGATATCGCATTGCATACAGAGGAGCCTTTGGAAGGCGTCGTGCTAACAGCAAAGGACTATGCGCTATCCTATGATGAAATGTTATTAGAAGGCGTCAATTTTGAAATCCAAGCGGGAGAAAAGGTAGCAATTGTAGGTGCAAATGGAACTGGAAAATCATCACTTTTGCGAGAAATTGTAGCAAATAATAACGAGGGATTAATCCTTGCCGAAGGGGTGCAGGTGGGATTTTTATCGCAAACACCAGGCGAAACGTTAGAAATAACAAAGGAAACCGAAAAGATGTCCGGAGGAGAGAAGACACTTTTCCAGTTGGAGCGCTTAGGAAAAGGAACACATAACCTTCTTCTTTTGGACGAGCCAACCAGTCATCTGGATACCTATGCGCAGGAAGTGTTAGAAAATGCGATGTGCGATTACGAGGGGACCATTCTTTTGGTATCACATGACTACTACACCATAGCAAATGTGGTAGATTACGTGCTTCTTATTGAAGATAAGAACATTCGTAAAGTAAGTGCGCGCAAATTTAGAAAGATGATGTATGCAGAACACTTTGATGTGAAGCAGGTGGAGATCGAGCAGAAAAGAAGAGAAGTAAAGAGTAATATCGAACGTGCCCTGTTGCGGGAAGATACGAAGAGTGCGCGTGCAAATTTGGAAAAATTGGATGCCATGTTACAAGACAAAAAATTGCCATAAATTGGATGAAATTGGACTAGCGAAAGCAAGATAGAAGTGTAGAATGGGAAAGTAAGGATATTGAGAGAGAGGGAAGGTTTTATGGCACAGTTAGTTATTAACACAAATAAAACAAATGGAACAATAGCTCCAGAGGTATATGGACATTTTTCTGAGCATCTTGGACGCTGTATTTATGAAGGAATTTATGTAGGCGAGAAGTCAGAAGTTCCAAATAAAAATGGCATGCGTACCGATGTCGTAGAAGCGTTAAAGGAAATTGAGGTACCGGTATTACGTTGGCCAGGTGGTTGTTTCGCGGACGAATATCACTGGAAAGATGGAATTGGTCCAAAAGAGACACGAAAGAAAATGGTAAACACACACTGGGGTGGTGTGACAGAAGATAATAGCTTCGGAACACATGAGTTCATGGAGCTTTGTGAGCAAATTGGATGTAAGACCTATGTGAATGGTAACCTTGGAAGTGGTACCGTGCAAGAAATGTCAGAGTGGGTGGAATATATGACATTCCAGGGCGTTTCCCCTATGGCAGATTTGCGTGCAAAAAATGGACATAAAGAGCCTTGGAAGGTGGATTACTTTGGCGTTGGCAATGAGAACTGGGGCTGTGGTGGAAATATGACTCCAGAGCACTATGCCAATGAATATCGAAGATACCAGACCTATGTAAGAAATTATGATGGAAATGCACCAATTCAGAAAGTCTGCTGTGGATCGAACGTAGACGATTATCATTGGGCAGAAACGGTGATGAAAACCTGCTTTGACCACGCACCAGAAAATGCGCATGGTTTTATGGACATGATATCTCTTCACTACTATGTAGTACCAGGTGTGTGGGAGCATAAGGGAAGTGCAACACAGTTCACCAAAGAAGAATGGTATACCACATTGCGAAAAGCACTCTTTATGGACAACTTAATTCAGGGACATAGTGCAATTATGGATCAGTATGACCCAGAGAAGAAGGTTGGAATGAGTGTAGATGAGTGGGGAATTTGGTTTGATGTAGAGCCAGGTACAAACCCAGGATTTTTATATCAGCAGAATACAGTAAGAGATGCGTTGGTAGCAGGTATCACGCTTAATATTTTCAATAAGCACTGTGACCGTGTGAAGATGGCATGCCTGGCACAGATGGTAAATGTATTGCAATCGGTACTTCTCACAGAGGGCGATAAGATGGTAAAAACACCAACTTACCACGTGTTCCATATGTATCGTCATCACCAGGGAGCAGAGCTATTAGAAAGTAGTCTGTCTGGTGTGAAGGAGGTAGGAACCGGTGAGGATATGGTACCTGAAATCACAGAATCCGTATCGGTAAAAGATGGTGTGATAACCATTACTTTGAATAATCTCTCCGAGGAAGAGACTACACATTTGGATATCGACCTTGCTGGAAAAGGCGAAGTGTCCGTAGTCGAAGCATATGTTCTCACCGGAAAAAGAGATGCATTCAACACATTTGAAAATCCAGATACTGTGAAGGAAGAGGCATTTACTGCTTACCAGGTTGCTGGAAATAAGGTCGCAGTGGAATTACCACCTTGCAGTGTTGTTGAAATTCGTTTAAAATAAGTCCATTAGTGTTATAGGATGGAGATTGGGTAATGTTTCAGTATGAAAGTAGAATCGTGGCTTTTATCAACAAATTAGTAGACGTGGTATACGCAAGTTTTCTTTGGGTACTATTCTGCATACCGGTTGTGACAGCTGGTGCAGCAACGACTGCACTCTACTACACAACAAGAAAGTCAATTCGCGGAAATAGAGGCTACGTGAGAGCCACTTTTTGGGACTCCTTTAAGGAGAATTTCAAAGAGTCTGTTTTATTGACGATTATTTTAGAAGCCGTATTTGCACTGATTACGGTAGATCGAGTAATTATGAAAGAAGTATTGGAAAAAGGAGGTCCTTATGGAACTGCTTATTACTTCTTTATTGTTCTTCAGTTTTTTGTTGCAACCTATGCCGTGTTTTTATTTGCTTACCGTGCGCGGTTTGAACAGACGTGGAAGCTATCCATGAAAAACGTAGTGTTCCTAGAACTATTACATTTGCTTAAAACCATATTAGTTACAGTAATTCTAGCAGTTGCAGCATTTGCAGTTAAGATAATGCCGCTGTTTTTGCTATTTGTGCCAACGCTTGCCTGCCTCATTTTGGATTTGGTGTTGGAGCCAATTTTTAGGAAATATATGACGGAAGAAGAGCGAGAGCGCGAACAACAACTGGATATGGAACGCGATTCGGAGCGTAGATAAAATGAACCCTCACAGGGAACGCCTTTTTTAAGAAGGTGTAAGCCTGTGAGGTTTTTTTCGTTGCCTTATGATTTTCCTGCTTTAAAACTATCCTTAAGCGTCATGCTCATGGATTTTCCTAAAGCTCCTAGTGTATTTACAATCATATTCTTTGTGTCTTCATCGCTTTGTCCTAGCACTTTAAGAATTTGCATAATATTCTGAGGCTTTGCCAAATCAGAAAGCTTTGTTGCGTGTGTTTCCAAGATAATCTGATGTACGGCATCTACGAATTTCTCACGGTCATCCGGGCTAAGACCAGATAGCCACATACGAATGGAAGTATCTGTAATCCGGCTACTTTCATCGACCTCTTCGTTGGTTACAAAGGTGGGACCCATTACTTTCCAAGAATATGGATCATGCTGCAAAAGACCAATGTTACCGCTTTCTACCACTGTATACGGTTCCTCATGTTCAAGTAACATGCCCACGACAGAGGATTGCGGGACAAGGGTGTGTACTTTTGGAAGTATCGCTTGATACCCAGGTCGGGATAGAAATTCTTCACGGAATCCTGGTCCGTCATAATTCCAGATACAAGCAATTCTTTTCTGTAAAAGGGAAGGCGCGCTTGCGGCAGAGAATACGGCAAAATTTCCACCTTTGGAGTGTCCGGAAATGTAAAGCTTTCCATGGGTTTTAAGTGCTACATAGTTCAGATATTCGGAGGCAAGGCGCTGACCAGCGGTGGAATCCAAAAAGCTGAGATTTAAATCCTCTTTCCAGCCAATCAGGGATTCGTCGGTACCGCGGAAAACAATCATATGTGTATTTTTGCTGATTTCGACGGTAAATGCGGCGAATTGCGCTTCAAGGTCATTACTAATGATATGGCTGTTGGCGGAAATGCGCATAGACTGGTAGCGAGGCGCTTGACTCATCCGTTCTAAAAGCTCCAAATCCTTTTCACATCGGTATGCGTCAATCAACTCTTCTTTTGGAAGGTCGCGATAATAATACGCGAGGTCACGAATAGTTACGCCATCTAAAATTCCTTCTGGAACATAATCATTAAACTTGATATAAGAGAGAGCTGCGAAAATTAATCCGTCCACTTCGTTGATGGGTGATTGCTCAACGGATAAATCTCCACGCCAGAAAATATAGTCGAAAAGTGTGTTCATAAATAATCTCCTTCTTCACAATGATAAGCGCTGTAAAACGTCCTGATTTGTGTGAGCTTTTCCTCTTCAAAATTTGAATTCGTACACACAAATGGGATAAATTTCCTATGTATATTATATCATATCGAAATAGAAATGCATTTGCAAAATATATAGCTATACTTGATTTGACACACAATATAGTGTATGTAAATAAAGATAACAAATGTATAGACAAAATTATTTTTCTAGAGTTTATGTGGAAAATTTAAGGAGATAGGAAGATGAGTCAAAGTGAAATTCCATTTTCTGCCTGCAAAAGGTGCCTTTTGCGGGAAATGGCAGAGGCTGATCAGAAAATGATTGAAAAATATAAGGCGGCCATTCGGGGAGAAGACCGGGTAGATAGTCAGATATATGAGAGTCGTCTTGGCGTGTGTAAAAGCTGTGAATTGTTGCATGCAGGCACCTGTAATGCATGTGGATGCTATGTTGAACTAAGAGCTCTTGCAGAGATTAGCCAATGTCCGCACAAAAAATGGTGATTTTTGGTACAAAAGCACTAAAAATGAGGGTTTTGCGTTGGAATTAAGGGGGTATTCTGTTATAATTAAACAATAAGATTCAAAATACAAAGGAGCAGATGCTTTGACAGAATTAGAAGAATACTATAACAAATTTAATGAGGAGAAGCGTCTGAACAGTCGTCATGGTCGCGTGGAGTTTGTTACTTCGATGAAATACATTCATAAGTATTTGGAGGAAGTTGCACAGCAGACGGGAAAGGCAAAAGAAGAGATACAAATCCTCGATGTAGGTGCCGGAACGGGAAGATATAGTGTTCCGCTTGCGATGGAAGGCTACGATGTGACGGCAGTGGAATTGGTTAAGCACAATTTGGGCAGATTAAAAGCAAAGGGAAGTACGGTGAAAGCCTATCAGGGAAATGCGATGAAGCTTTCAAAGTTTGCAGATGAATCCTTTGACTTGGTGCTTGTTTTTGGGCCAATGTATCATTTGCACCCTACAGAGGATAAGGTGAGAGCCTTGTCGGAAGCTAAGCGTGTGGTACGACCAGGGGGATATATTTTGGTTGCCTATATTATGAATGAATTTAGTTTTATTACGTATGCAATCAAGGAGCGACACATTTTGGAAGCACTGGAAAATGATATGCTGGATGAGAGTTATCATTGTACAGAGAAAGCGAATCCGCTGTATAGCTTCGTTCGACTTGAAGACATGGACTTATTTGCAAAAGAGGCAGGCTTGGTACGAAAACAGGTGATTGCTGCAGATGGAGCGGCAAATTATCTACGCCCTTTCCTCAATCAATTAACAGAAGAGGAGTTTGATGAATATATTAAATATCATCTTGCAACGTGTGAACGGGCAGATCTTATGGGGGCAAGTAGTCATACGGTAGATATTCTTCAAAAGGGATAGAGATAGAATTTATTGTTTGGGGAATGATTGGATGCGCGTTATTGCGATGCTAACCTTCGAAAGAGGGAAATCATGGAATGATGAGAATTGGAGGCAGTTACAATGAATGGCATGCTTAGGAATATGATTCAGCAGTTAGATGATCCTGGTATGGATAAAGGCGGACTAAAGGCACTAGACGTAATCAATGGGTTTCCAGTGAGACCGGGATTATTTCGTATGAATGGCGCCTTTGAGGTCGAAAATGGTATCAGTTTCACAATTAGCTCCCGTGGGGCAACAAGCTGCAGTTTGCTGTTGTTTGAACCAGGAGCTGCGGAACCATTTGTGGTGCTTCCCTACCCAGAGAATTATCATATTGGAAATACCTGGTCCATGATCGTGTTTGACCTGCGAAAGGAAGAGTTCGAATACGCGTATCAGTTTGACGGTCCATATGATCCTGCGAAAGGACTGCTGTTTGATAAGAAAAACATTATACTGGATCCTTATGCAGGTGCGGTAACCGGTCAACGTGAGTGGGGGCAGAAACCAGAATATGGAAACGATTTTGTCTATCATGCACGTGTGGTGCGAAATGATTTTGATTGGGGCGCCAACAAGCACCTGGAACACCCATTTGAAGACCTGGTTATTTATGAGACGCATGTGCGAGGCTATACCAAGGACAAATCGTCTTTGGTCCATGCACCAGGAACCTTTGAGGGATTGCGAGAAAAGATTCCCTATCTAAAGGATTTGGGAATCAACGCCATTGAGCTTATGCCAATATTTGAGTTCGATGAGATGGAAAGTGCTCGTGTGGTGGACGGTGTGCAGCTTTATAATTACTGGGGCTATAATACGGTCAATTTCTTTGCTCCTAATACAAGTTATGCCTTTAATGATCAGCATCATCATGAAGGCAACGAATTGAAAACCTTAATCAAGGAATTAAAGAAGAATGGAATTGAAGTCATTCTGGATGTCGTATTCAATCATACTGCAGAGGGAAATGAGATGGGTCCATGCTTCTCGTTTAAAGGAATTGATAATAATATTTATTATATGTTGACGCCGGACGGATATTACTACAACTTTAGTGGCTGCGGTAATGTTATGAACTGTAATCATCCGATTGTACGTCGCTTTATTATTGAGTGTTTGCGACATTGGGTGGTTCAGTATCGCGTTGACGGATTCCGATTTGACCTGGCATCTATTTTAGGAAGAGATCAAAATGGAGCGCCTATGGCAAATCCGCCAATTCTTGAGGAGATGGCTTTCGACGCTGTGTTAGGAAAGGTAAAACTAATTGCTGAGGCATGGGATGCTGGAGGTCTATATCAAGTGGGAAGCTTTCCGTCTTGGAGCCGCTGGGCCGAATGGAATGGAAGATATCGTGATGATATGAGAAGCTTTCTAAAAGGCGACGAAGGCATGGCGGGTGCGGCTATTGCGCGAATTACAGGTTCTACGGACATTTACGATCCGAAATATCGTGGAAATAGCGCGTCGGTTAACTTCTTGACCTGTCACGATGGATTTACGTTGTACGATTTGTATTCTTACAATACAAAACACAATGAGGCAAATGGATGGGAAAATACCGATGGCGATAACAACGGACGAAGCTGGAACTGCGGTTGGGAAGGCCCAACAGACAATCCTGAGATTGAAGGCTTGCGAAGAAGACTGGTTAAGAATGCGTTTGCTGCACTTATGTGTAGCCGTGGACCGGCGATGTTCTACGCAGGAGATGAATTCTGCAATACGCAGTTTGGAAATAATAATGCCTACTGTCAAGATAATATAGTCTCTTGGTTAGATTGGAATCGACTGGATGAATACAATGAAATCTATGGATTTGCCCGGTTTATGATTGCTTTCCGAAAAGAACATCCAATTCTTAGGAAAAATACAAAACCAGCTGTGTGTGGACTTCCGTTTATTAGCATTCACAATGGATATCCTGGAAATGCACAATGCAATCGAGATACCCATTTGATTGGAATTATGTATGCAGGAAGAGATGAGAAGGATACACGGGATGATATCGTGTTCTATGCGATGAATTCTTATTGGGAGCCACTCACAATGCAGCTTCCGGTGTTAACCAATGGAATGCGGTGGAAGATTGTTGCAAATACCAATTGTCCATTTACAGATGATGCCGATTGGGAGAGTCAGACGGAGATTTTTGGACCACATACCATACGAGTTCCGGCAAGAAGCACCATTCTGCTGGTGGGTGAATAGCATAAGGCATTGGTTCATTAGAACGTAGAAAAAGGAGTCACTTTCAAACAGAAGGCGGCTCCTTTCGTATATATTTTTTCTATGCGATAGAATGGCTGTGTCGGATCAAGGTTTATGCAGGCTGGATGAAAAGCTGTCTTCGAATCCATGCATGCCCACAGATATTCACGGGAGTATCGGGACAATGCGGGTCGTCTTCAAAACCTAAAGAATAGTAGCAATGTAGCGCAGCGTCATTATTGGTAAAGACGCTAAGTGTGACTTCATCTACGTTTAACTCATCAAATGCGTAGGTAAGTGCCTGGTATAGCATGGCTTTTCCATAGCCCATACCGCGACAGAAATCATCTACAATTACAAAGCCGAGACGCAGGGATTTCTTCTTGTCATCCATATAGCGAAAAACAAATTGACCAAAAATTCCATCTTCGTCATAGGCCACCATTGCCATATAGTTCGCGTTGATATGCTGCTCATAATAAGTAATTAAATCCTCAGCATAAAGGGGATAGACTTTAAAACAATCTCCACTCCACAAACGAAATTCCTCTTCATTATGAATCCATTTTACAATTTGTTTCGCGTCGCCTTTTTGAAAAGGACGTATTCCTATCATGTTTCTTCCTCCCAAGGTAGGGCTTGTCGATATTGTAATAGCATATTTGGGTAATAAAAAAATCGGAGTGACCAGATTCGAACTGGCGATCTCCAAGTCCCGAACTTGGCGCCTTACCAACTAGGCCACACCCCGATAATGTTACCGTATTATGCTACCACATTCGTATTAGATTTTCCATAGGAAGTTTTACATTTATCGAAGAAAAGTTTTGCGCTTGGGGATGAAAAGGTCAGCAATTTCCAATATATAAAGTTGGAGGGAGTAGCATCGACTCTAGCAATATAGGGAGGTGTGTGCTACACTATGCTCAAAGCGTGCAGTGAGTGGTGCATGCTGTGTGGAACGAGAAGCGGAAGGTGCTTCAACATCAAGAATAAGGAGACAGTTTTATGGCACATACATGCATGATTACAGGCGCATCAAGAGGAATTGGGGCTGCAATCGCAACAAGGTTTGCGGCAGCAGGCTACAATCTTATTTTATGCTGTAAGAACTCATTTGCGAATCTAGAGGAGCGAAAAGAACAATTGCACAACCAATATGGAGTGGAGGTTTTATGCTTTCAAGGGGATGTTGCAGAGTATGCATTTGTTGAGAAAATGGTGGAAGAGAGCCTGAAGCACTTCGGACAGATTGACGTTCTTGTGAATAATGCAGGAATTGCGCATGTAGGGTTACTTACGGATATGTCGATTGAAGAGTGGAATCATATTGTAGCGACGAATTTGACCTCTGTATTTGCGACCTCAAAGCTGGTTGCTCCAGGTATGGTGGCACGCCAGAAAGGCAAAATTCTGAATATATCTTCTGTATGGGGAAATGTAGGAGCAAGCTGCGAGGTGGCATATTCGGCTTGCAAAGGTGGCATGAATTCCTTTACGAGGGCATTGGGAAAGGAATTGGCACCAAGTAATGTGCAGGTCAATGCCATTGCGTGTGGATGCATTGATACAGCAATGAACAATTGCTTTTCAGAGGAGGAAAAGGCGCTCCTTGCACAGGAGATTCCAGCAGGTCGTTTTGGAACGCCAGAGGAGGTAGCGGAGCTTGCATTTAGCATATGCAATAACAATGCGTATCTTACCGGTCAGATTATCACATTGGATGGCGGTTGGATATAAGCGAAAATCAAATAGAAATAAAAACAGCCGATAAGGTAGAATTTGCTACTTTATCGGCTGTTTCTAATTTACGCCTAGCGACGCACGTCTCTATTCTACGATTTCTCCATCAGGAGAGATAACCACAACCTTAAGCGGAATCTCCTTTCCAGACATGGCGATGGCTTTCTGAAGCATCATAAGCATTCCACCACAACATGGAACGGTCATGCGGGTTAGCGTGATGGACTTAATGTTATTGGCCATAAGAATTGCTGCAAGCTTTTCACTATAATCCGTGTCGTCAAGCTTCGGACAGCCAATCAGGGTTACGTGATCCTTGATGAAATCGTGGTGGAAGTTACCATATGCGTAGGCAGTACAATCAGCGGCGATGAGAAGATCGCAATTCTCAAAATAAGGTGCATTTGGTGCAACCAGCTTAATTTGTACAGGCCACATGGTAAGCTCACTTGGCACCTCGGTGGAGTCGTTGCTATGGTTCGCCTTTTCTAGGCTTCTTGCCATAGAGCCAGGGCATCCGTGAAATGCTGGTGCAGGAGAAGAAGACTTTAAGCGTTCCGCAGCACGTTTTGCAAGGTGTTCTTTTACAGCAGCTTCGTCGTAGGCTGCCGCTTCGCGTTCAATAAAAGAGATGGCATTCATTGGGCAGTTTGGCAAGCAATCGCCAAGACCGTCACAATAATCATCTCGCATTAACTTGGCTTTGCCGTCCACAAGACCGATGGCGCCCTCGTGGCATGCGGTCACACAAAGGCCACAACCGTTACATTTGCTTTCATCAATTTGAATTACTCTACGTACCATATGAAATCCTCCAATTACGAAAAAATGTGTTTATAGTAAAAATAAAGTTGATAATCATTTTCAATAGAAATATAATACAAATCATGAAGGAAATCCGTTGTTTTTGCAACAAATTAAAATAAAGTGAGGAAGAATGCATGGAAATCACGGAGAAAATTCGAAATGCTTCGATTTTTCAAGGGTTAACAGAGGATGAAATAAAAAGCGCAATGCCTTGTTTAAATGCGATGGAGCAGACATACCAAAAGGGACAGGCTATTTATCGGCCAGGGGACCGGATAAAGCGGATTGGCCTTGTTTTGGAAGGGAAGGTACGCATAGAAAAGATTGACTATTGGGGCAACCGCAAAATACTTGCAGTGATTGAACCGGGACAATTATTTGGGGAGGCGTTTGCAGGGATGCCTACCTTCCCAATGGAAATGGAAGTGCTGGCTGCAAGCAATGTGCGCGTTTTATTTATGGAAATCGGAAAAATTTTGACACAGTGTAGCAGTGCTTGCGTTTTTCATGCTAAAATGATACGGAATATGGTTTATGTGATGGCGGACAAGAATCACAGGCTAACACAAAAAATTGACCATTTGACGCAGAAGACAACGAGGGAAAAACTGCTGTCCTATTTTTCAGAGCAGGCATTTGCAAGCGGAAGTGACTCCTTTGAAATTCCGCTGGATCGGCAGCAATTGGCAGACTATTTGTCGGTAGATCGCAGTGCGATGTCTACAGAGCTTGGGAAAATGAAAAAAGATGGATTAATTGATTATAGAAAGAATCACTTTATCCTGTATGATTAGGAGTTAATGGAATTATGTATGAAAAAGTATCACAATTATTAATGTATGGGGACTTGGCAGAGGAAGAAATTCTATATCAGATGGCGGAGCTATTTCACCGCTATGAGAAGGGCTCCTATGATAAAATGGAATTGGTCAGAGATATTCATGTCCAGGTGAAGCATCTACTTAAAGTGGCGACAGACTACGGATTTGATGGCAATCTCTGGCAAAATTATCTGACCTTCTATCTTATAATGAATGAGAATCCATTTTCTATGACCTGTGAAAAGGTGGGAGCCAGCGAAGGCAGTGTAAATCTTTTGGTACAAAATGATTTGCAAATATTCATGGACTTATTTCACTATGATTTCACAGATATTGAGCAGACATTGGGAATTGATTGTTTTACCAGAATTACCGAATACAAAGCAATTTCCAAGAAAGAGCTGATGTACAATAAAAACGTAAGCGAGAAGGTGCAAGCCTTAAGCAAAAAGCTGGATGCCGCAAAGGACAAGGAAGCCTTCTTTTGCGTACTTACCACCTTTTACAAGGATTATGGGGTAGGAATGTTCGGGCTAAACAAGGCTTTTCGCATTCAGGAATTACCAGAGGGCGGAATTACATTTCGCGCCATCAATAACATGGACACCGTGACCTTAGATGATTTGGTGGGCTATGAGATTCAGAAACAGAAGTTAATTGCCAATACCCAGGCCTTTGTCCAAGGGAAAAAGGCGAATAACTGCCTCCTGTTTGGAGACAGTGGAACAGGAAAGTCTACAAGTATTAAGGCGATTGTGAATCAATATTATGACGATGGCTTGCGCATGATTGAAATCTATAAGCATCAGTTTCAGTATCTTTCCTACATTATTTCTGAAATAAAGAACCGTAATTACCGGTTCATCATCTACATGGATGATCTCTCCTTCGAGGAATTTGAAATCGAGTATAAATTCCTCAAAGCAGTGATAGAAGGTGGTGTTGAGACGAAGCCAGATAACATTTTAATCTATGCGACCTCAAACAGAAGACACCTCATCAAAGAGACTTGGAAGGATCGAAATGATATGGACACTTCGATTGATAAACATCATTCCGATACGGTGGAAGAAAAACTCTCGCTTGTTAATCGATTTGGTGTTACAATCAGTTTCTCGAAACCAAGTCAAAAAGAGTATTACAATATTGTTGTGGAACTTGCTCGAAAACGAGGAATTACGATGTCAGAGGAGATGCTATGTCAAGAGGCTAACAAATGGGAGCTGAGTCATGGCGGAATTTCTGGTCGTACGGCAGAGCAGTTCGTTACCTATTTAGAAAGTTTGGAAGAATAAATTATGTTATATCAAATTCGAAACGGTGGCGTTGAATTTGCAGATGACGTCATCTTACATAGTATTAATTTTGAAATTAGAAACACGGAAAAAATTGCAGTAGTTGGTCGAAATGGATGTGGAAAGACAACACTCCTAAAGTTGATTTCGGGAGAAGTAGACCTTAAGAAGCGGGATAGTGATGAAGATATTTTTATTGCGAAATCCGGAAATCCAGAGATTGGATATTTGAAGCAGATTGCATTTGAGGATCCTGAGATTACCTTAGAGCAGGAGATTCGAAAAGTATTTGCACCAATGGAGGCCCGCAAAAAGCAGTTGGAGCAGGCAGCAGCGGACTTAGAGCACGATCATTCGGAAGCAAAGGTACAAGCCTATACGCAAATGGAAGAGAAATTCCGCGAGGATGGCGGCTACTATTTTGAAAAGGAATATGATGTTCTGATTCGTAAATTTGGCTTTTCGGAAGAGGAGAGAAAGAAACCTTTACGGGATTTCTCGGGAGGACAGCAAACAAAGATTGCATTTGTAAAGCTCTTGTTAAGCAAACCAGACATTCTTTTACTGGATGAGCCGACAAACCATTTAGACATTACAACGATTGAATGGTTGGAGGGATATTTAAAGAACTATCCGAAGGCAGTAGTTGTGGTGAGCCATGACCGAATGTTCTTGGATAATGTAGTAGATGTTGTTTACGAAATTGAATATGGTACAGCCAAGCGTTATCCAGGCAATTATACGCATTTCATGGAGCAAAAGAAATTGGACTATGAGAAGCAAATGAAGGACTATACCGCACAGCAGAAAGAAATCGAACGTTTGCAGCGTATGGTAGACCGTTTCAAGGGGAAACCAACGAAGGTAGCGATGGCCCACTCCAAAGAGAAAGCCATTGAACACATGGTAAAGATAGAGGCACCCGATCGTTTCGACACGCGAACCTTTCATGCCAATTTTCAACCAGCGAAGGAAACGGGAAATGACGTACTCATGGTAAGTGGCTTGGAAATCGGCTATGACCATCCTCTTTCCACCGTGTCGCTTGACTTGAAAAAAGGTGAAAAGCTCGCAATCCTTGGTGGAAATGGATTGGGAAAATCGACATTTCTCAAAACTATTGTAGATATCATTCCGGCCCTTGCAGGAGAGTTCCGTTATGGAACAAATGTGCAGATTGGATATTTCGATCAGCAGATGGCAATGTACTCTAGCACAAAGACGGTATTGGATGATTATTGGGATGAATTCCCGAATTTAACAGAGACTGAAGTAAGAAATGCTCTGGGAGCGTTCTTATTTACTGGCGATGATGTATTTAAAAGTATTGATATGTTATCTGGAGGAGAAAAGGTCCGGTTGGCTCTTTGTAAGATATTAAAAAGAAGACCAAACGTATTGATTCTCGACGAGCCAACCAACCATATGGACATTGTGGGAAAAGAAACCTTAGAATCCATGCTTAAGGAATTTGAAGGAACTCTTATTTTTGTTTCTCATGACCGTTATTTTGTGAAAAAGGTTTCAACCAGACTTTTGGTATTTGAAGATGGAACAACGAACCAATATCAGTTCGGTTGGGAACAATACCAAGAGAAACTGGATCGAGAGGCAGAGCTTGAGGCAGAAGGATACAAATCCAACCCGGTATTGGGCGGTGCAATTTCCATAAATGGAGGAACGAATGCTAGCACTTCAAGTGGAAGTGCAGAGACTGGTGGAAATAGTCGAAAGGCATATTATAATCCGGGAAAAGAACGCTCAAAGGTGGAAAAAAAGGTAAAGCGTGCAGAGGAAGAGCTAGAGCTTAAGGAAGCGAAACTAGAAGAACTCAAAGCAGAATTGTTACGCCCAGAATTCCAATCCAGCTATTCCAAGCTGACGGAAATCCAGAATGCAATTGATGCAATGGAAGAAGAAATTATGGAAGCGATGGAAGAATGGGAAGCGCTTTCTCAACAGTTAGAGGAACTGATGGAATAATTGGTGGAATAACTGGTGCAAGAAGTAGTGAAATAATTGGTCGAATAAAAGAGAGCAAAATACTCTTGGCAGACTGTAGACAAAATATTTAGTTAGAAGAAAATGCAGAATGATTACTATTCATGCATTTTCTTCTTTTTTGTTCCAAGGGTGGTTCGTTTAAAACTCCTATTGAACGGTTCATACCTCTCACATATGGTCTGTTTTTTTCGTATTCTACGGGATTGGACCATTATTTGGCGTTTGTAATGTTTGATTTTGGTCCGTTTGTGTCTGTATTCTACGGGATTGGACCATTATTTGGCGTTTGTATCGTTTGATTTTGGGCCGTTTGTGTCTGTATTCTACGGGGGTGGACCATTTATTGCTGTTTGTAACGTCTGAATTTGGTCTGTTTTAGTAGCAATCTATAATTTTAGACCATTTAGACATAAAAAAAGTGGAAACACATTTGTGTTTCCACTTAAGCAGTCCGTACGGGAATCGAACCCGTGTTTCCGCCGTGAGAGGGCGGCGTCTTAACCGCTTGACCAACGAACCGTCTATGATAATATCATGCTCCCAGAAATAATGCAAGTGTTTTTTGAAAAAAATTAAAATTAAAATTTAAAATTTTTAATTTTAATTTTTAAAACATTCAAAGATTGCACAAATCGTACAGGATACATTCATAGAGTAACTATAAAATAGCATACATTTTTACGTTGATAAAATGCAGATAATACTTACTGTTTCAATTCGAATCCATGAGTCGCATCTCCGGAGAGTGTGAGACGATACGAATTGCCATATCCTGCCATAATCTTTAAAACGTTCTTTGCTTCGTATTCCGTTCCATTTTCATCTGTAACATGGAGATGGATATAGATTTCCTTTTCTCCGTCCCAAGTTTCGCCATTAAAGTCTTGTGGGATAAAATCAAACATAATCCATTCCCCATCTTTAATGAGTGAATTATCTGCGTGAATTGTGCTTTGGCTACCAGTATTTCCGTTCTCAGTTGTATAATCCATGCTCATACCTCTAAGTTTTTCGTTTGCAAAGTTTACAACGCAAATACGGATTGTGTTTCGATCAGGATGAACATTCTCGTTACTAACAAACACGGTGTTGATTAGATTGGTTTTTGCTAGCATATTTTCTAATAAACAAATATCTTTACCAACCGTTTTAATATCGTGACCGGCAAACACACTGGCGTCAGCTTGGGTAAAGGAAAATAGTTGCGTTTCTCCATCTATCACATATTCAAAAGATACTTCTCCCAAATTGTCGATGACTGCGAGCAGTGTAGCAGCGTATGCCGTCATTTGCTCAACCATCGCATTCTGACGACTTTGCGTAAAGGAATTTTGCAAAATGAATTTCCATCCATAAGGTTGTTGGGTGGTCTGAAGCTCTACGGTATAATTCCCTAAGTAGCCCTGCATATTAAGTGCGCTCGCTGTTTTCCCATTATCGGGCATATTTCCGATGAAGGGATGTCTCGTGTTATACACTGCTGAAGTAAGCGGAGAG
Organism: Agathobacter sp.; assembly: GCA_045641745.1. Taxonomy (GTDB): domain Bacteria; phylum Bacillota; class Clostridia; order Lachnospirales; family Lachnospiraceae; genus Roseburia. The sequence continues at coordinate 17,632 of JAZUHO010000100.1, forward strand.
ATTTGCATGCCGTGTGACCATACAATCTGATCGCCAACCCAAACTTCTTCTATGTTCTGAAGGGCATGATAATTCTTTTCAAAGTAACCATTTGCAAAAGGCGTTCTTTTGGTACTCTTAAAGGAAATCTTAACACAACCATTTTCTTCTACAAAATCTACATGGGTTATCGCAAGCTTGGAATCTACAGGTGCACCGGATATATGCAAGCTATCTTCGTTTACATTGATCGCATAGGACACATACTCAGTGTTTAAATTCGTGCCAATAAGATAGGCCTTTGCAAGTAATACTACCGATATGATTACAACCGCGGCAAGAATGCTTCCTAGCAATCGTTTGTTATTTTGTTTTCTTGTCTTTTTTAGAAAATCAATTTCCGTCTTTTCTTCGACGCGGATGGTCGGATTTTCTATAGGTTGATTTGTCATCGAATCCAGCACGTTTTGACAATTTTCACAGTTCGACAGATGATCTTTGATATATTCATTGGTAACATCACTTGTTAGTTCATCGATGTAGGATGGTAATAAATCTTTTACTAATTCACATGGAATGTTAGGTTTCATCATTGCTCATATCCTTTCTTAATTTTTCCTTACCTCTATAATAGGTTACGCGAGCCCAGTTCTCTGTCTTTCCCATGATTTCACCAATTTCCCGAAAAGATAGTGTTCCGAAGATTCTAAGGTATAGAACTTCTCGAAAAGGTTCTGGGCATAAATGCAGCAATTTCATATATGTAATTCGAGTTTCTGAATTTAGAACAGCATCTTCTGCTGATGAAAGTGGCTTCCCAGAGTCTTCTTGAAGCTCTTCCATTTGTGGATGCTTTCGCATATAAGACAGATACTGGTTCTTTGCTATCGCACACAACCAGGTGGAGATTTTACAACTTTCGTCATAGTTGTCGATGCATCTTACCGCCTGATAGAAAGTTTCTTGCGTTAGCTCTTCTGCCAGGTCATCATTGTGCGTCATCGATATCAAATATTTGTAAACCGTCTTTGCATATTTTTGATAGATATCATCCATTGACTGCATTTTTTCGCCTCCTTTCTTGCTTTTTAATTCAGTTCTATACGTTAATGTCAATATATCATATTTCGTTACAAGAAATTTGAAAAAATTTTGAATAAAAATTTGAATTTTTATTGCGCGTTCTACGAAGTGTAGGATACTATGAAAAAAAGATTCAAGGCGTCGCCTTTTCAAAAAGAAAGTGAAATTACAAAATGATTGAAAATAATGTTATGAATACCAATGAACAGCCACATAAGAGACGTGAGCGTTACAGCGGAAAATATCCAAAGAAATTTAGCCAAAAATATAAAGAACTAAATCCAGAGAAATATAAGGATACGATTGAAAAAGTGATTCAAAAGGGGAGTACCCCTGCGGGAATGCATATTTCCATTATGGTAAACGAAATTCTAGATTTCTTACAGATCCAGCCAGGGCAGACGGGATTTGATGCAACGCTTGGATATGGGGGACATACGAAAGCAATGCTGCAAAAGTTGAACGGAAAAGGACATATGTATGCAACCGACGTGGATCCGATTGAATCTGCAAAGACAAGAAAACGGTTGGAAGAAGCGGGATTTGGGGAAGATATGCTAACCATTAAATTGCAAAATTTTTGCACGGTTGACCAGGTAGCAGAGGAAGCCGGTGGCTTCGATTTTCTACTGGCAGATTTAGGGGTGTCATCTATGCAGATTGATAATCCAGAACGCGGATTTTCCTACAAGGTGGATGGGCCTTTGGATTTGCGATTAAATCCTCAAAAAGGAATCAGCGCTGCAGAACGCCTGGCGGAAATTTCTGTGGAGGAGCTTGCAGGAATGCTGGACGAGAATTCGGATGAACCTTATGCAGACATACTCGCCCAAGCAATTGTGGGAAGAATTCGAAGGGGACAGACGATTGATACAACCACAAAACTACGCGAAGTGATTGAGGAAACTTTGGATTTCCTTCCAGAAAAAGAGAAGAAGGATACGATAAAGAAAACCTGTGCCCGTACATTTCAGGCATTGCGTATTGATGTAAATAATGAATTTGAAGTTTTATATGAGTTTATGGAAAAACTGCCAAATGCCATGAAGTCTGGTGGCAGAGTTGCTATCTTAACCTTCCACTCGGGGGAGGATAAATTGGTAAAGAAGGCGTTGAAGCAAGGGCTAAAAGAAGGGCTTTATAAAGAAATTAGCAAGGATGTAATTCGTCCATCCGCAGAGGAATGTGTACGAAACCCAAGAGCGAAATCTACGAAGATGCGGTGGGCAATAAAAGCGTAATTGTGTATTAAATACAAAAGTATATACAATTTATCTGAAAAGAAAAGGAAATAAATGGAATAAAATAGACAAAAGTCGTTGCGAAATGTGCCGGATATGATATAATATAACCATGATACAGAAACGTATCAAATACACAGCGAAGGGGTGGACAGCATGAGAATTACAATTACAGGAAGAAACATTGAATTAACCGATGGAATTAAGGCAGCAGTAGAGGACAAGCTTTCTAAACTTGAGAAGTATTTTAATCCAGACACTGATGTAAATGTAACACTCAGTGTGGAGAAGGAAAGACAAAAAATTGAGGTTACGATTCCAGTGAAAGGTGGAATCATTCGTTCCGAGCAGACAAGTAACGATATGTATGTATCCATTGATTTGGTAGAGGAAGTAATTGAGAGACAGCTCAAGAAATACAGAACCAAATTAGTAGATAAGAAGCACGGTATGGTAGAAGCGTTTACACCAGATTTTGCAGATGCTGATACAGAAGATGAAGATGTTAAGATTGTACGTATGAAGAAATTTGGAATGAAACCAATGTATCCAGAAGATGCATGTATCCAAATGGAACTCTTAGGACATGATTTCTTTGTATTCCGCAATGCAGAGACAGATGAAGTAAATGTAGTTTACAAGAGAAAAGGTAATACGTACGGATTGATTGAGCCAGAGTGCTAATCTATGAATTGAATAAAGAATGTGGGAGGCGCCGAGAGGCGCCTCTTTTGTATGTATACGAAGAGAGCGATAGAATTACGTACTCTAGGAGGCGTTTTACCATGAAAGCCATGTACCATATGAGCATACAATAAATAAAAAAATGAAAAAATATGTATAAGAATGAAGAAATATGCAATTGAAGTATGGCAAAGAGTTGGTCTACAATAGTAATAGAAACACAAAAGGGGAGTGTTGTATGGGGGAAATCACAAAAGATATATTAATGCGGCTTTCGATGACGGATTTGGATACTTTGGAGGATATTGCGTATCGATATGGAAGTGGATTAAAGGATAATGACCAAGTGGGAATCTATTTTTTTACGCATATCGCAACAACTATTCAGGAAGTCAAGCTAATGAAGAGAAAATAGAAAATAGAAGAGAGAAGAAAACTATCGTTGTTTGAAGGGGAGCAACGATAGTTTTTTGCTTTTCTAGGAAAACGTGTTATAATAATGAGTTGTATATGAGGCTATAAAGTCAATATCCAACATAGGATAGAGTATTCACAATTATCGTTGTGGAGAGAACATACAAAATGATAAATCAGATGATTAGAAAATGGAGAGAGGTATCGGTATGAATATCGTAGTTTTAGCAGGAGGCTTAAGTACAGAACGTGATGTATCGTTTGTTACGGGAAGTATGGTTTCTAAAGCACTTAGAGAGAATGGACATCAGGTTATTATGCTTGATGTATTTATGGGATACAGTGACAAAGAGGAAGCATTGGACGGAATTTTCGAGAAAGCAGAGGAAGTTAGCTTGAAATACGACAAGGTTCCTGAGGTGGCACCAGATTTGAAACAGGTGAAGGCGGCTCGTAAAGATCAGTCTGATTGTTTCTTTGGACCAAATGTCATTCGCTTGTGCCAGATGGCAGACATTGTTTTCATGGCATTGCATGGAGAAAATGGGGAGAATGGAAAGATTCAGGCTGCCTTTGATTTATTTGGCATTCGCTACACTGGTAGTGACTACTTGAGTAGTGCAATTGCTATGGATAAAGGCCTTTCGAAGCAGTTCTTTATCAACAATGACATTCCAACTCCAAGAGGAATTGCAATGACCCGCGACGAGCGTGAGGATGACATCAGTAAGCTTAATATTACACTTCCATGCGTAGTAAAACCATGTTGTGGTGGTTCGAGTGTGGGTGTAACCATTGTACGTTCACAGGAAGAATTTAGCGCGGCTTTAGATGAAGGCTTCCGCTGGGAAAATGAATTGGTAATTGAAGAATATGTAAAGGGAAGAGAACTCTCGGTTGGAGTAATTGAGGGAAGAGCTCTTCCAATTATTGAGATTGCACCATTGGAAGGCTTCTATGATTACAAGAATAAATATAAAGCAGGAAGCACAGTGGAAACTTGTCCAGCGGAGTTACCAGAGGAAGTCACAGCGCAGATGCAAAAATACGCAGAAAAGGTGGCTGAGGTCATTGGGCTTAACACCTATTCAAGAACGGATTTCTTACTGAGTGAGAACAATCAGATTTACTGTTTGGAAGCCAATACACTTCCAGGAATGACACCAACCAGCTTATTACCGCAGGAAGCGGCTGCAGTTGGAATGGACTTTAACAACCTATGTGAGCATTTAATTGCGATATCATTAAAGAGATATGAGGCATAATTATGTGTGAAAAAATGGGAACAAAAGATAGAAACGAAATGCCAAATATGACGCTTGCGCAGATTGTCCAGGCATGTGGTGGCATCTATTTTGGAAACGCTGAAGAGCAGACAAAGACCATAACGGGTGTTGTTATCGACAGCCGAAAGGTGGAGCCAGGAAATTTGTATGTTCCATTTCGAGGAAAACAGGTGGATGGACATAAATTTATTCCGGATGTTTTTGAAAAAGGCGCTGCCTGTTCCTTGTCCGAAGAGAAATTGGAAAATCCAAAGGGACCTTATATCTTAGTGGAGTCTTCGGAGCTGGCACTAAAGAAAATAGCAGCTTATTATCGACAGAGCTTTTCGAATCTGACTGTGGTGGGAATTACAGGAAGTGTAGGCAAAACAAGCACGAAGGAAATGATTTCTGCTGTGCTTTCGGAGAAGTTTCATGTGCATAAGACCGCAGGAAATTTCAATAATGAAATCGGATTGCCACTTACGGTATTGGGAATCCGGGAAGGACATCAGGTAGCTGTTCTTGAAATGGGAATTTCAGATTTCCACGAAATGGATCGCTTGTCTACGGTGGCAAACCCAGATTATGTTGTGATTACGAATATTGGACTCTGTCATCTTGAAAATTTGCAGACAAGAGATGGAATCCTGCAGGCAAAGACCGAATGTTTTGCACACATGACAGGAAAAGGAGCAGCGATCTTAAACGGAGATGATGATAAGCTTTGTACGAAGCAGATGGTAAATGAGAAGCCAGCTATCTTCTATGGAATGGGACAGGAACCAAAGCTAGATGAAAATGGAACACCAATGGCCAGTAAAACTGTGTATGCCACGGATGTGGAGAATCTTGGCTTTGAGGGAAGCAAAGCAACCATTCATACACCAGAAGGGGAATTTGTTGCAACAATCACAATCCCTGGAGAGCATAACATTTACAATGCACTTGCGGCTACTGCAATTGGCTTAGCGCTTGGTATGCGTTTAGAGGAAATCCAAGCGGGAATTGCAAAGGCACAAACGATTGCCGGAAGAACGAATTTCGTGAAGTTTGCCGGACTTACAGTGATTGATGACTGCTATAACGCGAATCCGGTATCCATGGAGGCGGCCATTGAGTTGTTGTCTCACGCGAAAGGGCGTAGCATTGCCGTATTGGGCGATATGAATGAGCTTGGAGAGAATGAACTTGCACTTCACTATGGTGTGGGCGAAGTCCTTGCAAAGAAAAATATTACGGCGCTTTTTAGCTATGGTGAGAAATCCAAACAGTATGTAAAGGCATTAAAAGACACTTCGGCAAGCTGCGAGATACACTTTTTTGAAGATAAGCAGGCTATGATAGAAGAACTTATCTCCTATGTAAAGGAAGGAGATTCGGTTTTAGTTAAGGCATCCAATTCCTACAAGTTTCCTGAGATTATTCAGGCACTTCGTCAGGAGTATGACGCATAAAGCAAGAGAATAAAAGAAGAAATTAAGAAGAGGAGAACGAAGATGGCACAGAACCCAATCGTTACAATTACTATGGAGAATGGGGATGTAATCAAAGCTGAATTATATCCAGAAATTGCTCCAAACACCGTAAACAATTTCATTAGCTTAATCAATCATAACTACTATGATGGAGTTATTTTCCACCGTTGCATCAGAGGATTCATGATTCAGGGAGGAGATCCAGACGGAACAGGTATGGGTGGCCCAGGATATGAGATTCGCGGAGAATTCACACAGAATGGATTTAAAAATGATTTGAAGCACACCGCAGGTGTTTTATCTATGGCACGTACCATGATTCCTGATTCAGCAGGAAGTCAGTTCTTTATCATGCATAAAGATTCTCCACATTTGGATGGAGCATACGCTGCGTTCGGTAAAGTTATTGAGGGACAGGAGAACGTTAATAAGATTGCAGAGACAGCAACCGATTACGCAGATCGTCCACTTGAGCCACAGGTTATGAAGAGCGTAACAGTAGAAACCTTTGGAGTTACTTATCCAGAACCAGAAACCGTATAAGTATAAGAACTAGAAAGCCTTGTCGTCTTTCTTTTCCTATGTTTTTTCGATATAATATCGAATCATAGGATGGAAAGCACGGACAAGGCTTTTTTTGGAGGAAAATATATGTGTCAGCTGAAAGCTGTGGTATATGCGAAAGAGGAAATATATAAGAGTGCAGAGGAGTACGCCTTTTTTCAAAAAAGCGTAGCGGGCTTTCTTACGGTAGAACTGCAGGGGACAGTGGATCGTGAGGTGACGGCAAGCGTACTACAGGAATTAAAAGGTAAAGGAATTCTTGCAAAGGAAATCTTGTGTATTGTGGCAGAGGAGACAAGCCGAAGAGCTTGGCGAGAAGCGGATGCAGAGATTGCAATGGTGCTTTTTGAAAATTCGGCTGCAAGAGAGGCTGCAAAGGACACGCAATGCACCTTGTTGCTGGGATTCGAGGAGATGGACGCGAAGGAGTATGAGAAAATTTATCAAAGACAGCATGGGATAGGCTGGACCATTATGGAGACAGAGCGCCTCATGATCCGGGAACTGGAATTAAAAGATCTTCCAGCTCTATTTGAGCTGTACGAGCAACCAGGATTTACCCAATACATGGATGCCTTGTATCCGATGGAGGAAGAACGGATCTATCAAGAGGCATACATCAAAAATATGTATGGATTCTACGGGTATGGAATGTGGTTGCTTTGGGATAAAAAAACAGGAGAACTTGTCGGAAGAGCTGGCCTTGAGCACAGAGATTATGCACCGGAAAGCGAAGAACCACAATGGGAGCTGGAAATGGGCTATGCAATTCGTCCAAGCAGACAGCGAGAGGGGCTTGCAAGAGAGGCGTGTACTGCAATTTACGCCTTTTCTAAGGAAAATCTGGAATACGACAGAGTCAACTGTTTGATTGCGAAAGAGAATGCGGCATCGATTGCGTTTATAAAAGAAATGGGATTTACATTTTTGGAGGAGACAAATGTTGCGGGAAGCCCGATGTTTCGCTACGTTAAGTAGGATTAGAGATTGCATTTTTTGAAAAAACTATTTATAATATTAGATTATATATAACGTAAGACGGATTAGGAAAAGAGGTGACTTCTCATGGCTGATATGGCACACGAAGAATTGGAGAAACTGGAGAGAGAGTTTCAATCGCATACAACAGGCATTAAGAGAATGCGCGAATTTGTGGAACCACAGGAGCTCTATGAGGAGTTGATTGAAAGCATTCGCAAATATCATCCTTCCGGAGATATTACGCTGGTTGAGAAGGCATACAAGATTGCATACGAAGCGCATGATGGACAGGTGCGCAAATCGGGAGAGGCTTATATTATTCACCCTCTTTGTGTGGCTATCATTCTTGCTGAGCTTGAATTAGATAAAGAAACGATTGCAGCAGGACTTCTTCATGACGTGCTAGAGGACACGATTATGACGGATCAGGAGATGCGGGATGAGTTTGGAGACGACGTATTTCTCTTGGTTGACGGCGTGACGAAGCTACAGCACCTGCATTTGACAGATAATGCAAAGGAAGGTGCAGATAAGGCTACGCGTGACAAGAATGCAGAACGTTTGGAAATGCAGGCAGAGAACTTGCGAAAGATGTTCCTTGCTATGGCAAAGGATATCCGTGTCATCCTTATCAAATTGGCAGATCGTTTGCACAATATGCGAACCTTAAAATACCAGTCAAGAGAAGCACAGATTCGTATCGCAAGAGAGACGCAGGAAATCTATTGTCCAATTGCGCAGCGACTTGGTATTTCAAAAATTAAGATTGAATTGGAAGATTTATCTTTAAAATATCTGGAACCAGAGGCATATTACGATTTAGTTGAAAAAATCGCAGTGCGTAAAAACGTACGAGATGAATATGTACAGTCGCTTGTGGATGAAGTTCGAAAGGTGGCTGTCGAGGCTGATGTGAAGGCGGATATTTCAGGTCGTGCCAAACATTTCTTCAGTATCTACAAAAAGATGGTGAATCAGAATAAGACATTGGATCAGATTTACGATTTATTTGCAATACGTATTTTGGTAGATTCCATTAAGGACTGTTACGCGGTACTTGGCTTGATGCACGAAAAGTATAAACCAATCCCAGGTCGATTTAAGGATTATATTGCGATGCCAAAGCCAAATATGTATCAGTCTTTGCATACAACCTTGATTGGACCAAGTGGTCTTCCGTTTGAGATTCAAATTCGTACCTATGAAATGCATCGTACCGCGGAATATGGTATCGCAGCGCATTGGAAATACAAAGAGGCAAATAACGGCTCGGCAACTAATACAACCGTTACCGAGGAAGAGAAGCTCAGTTGGCTACGGCAAATTCTGGAGTGGCAGCAGGATACTTCAGATAACAAAGAGTTTATGGGTATTCTGAAAAGTGATTTGGACCTCTTTTCGGATACGGTATTTTGCTTTACCCCTTCGGGAGATGTTAAGAATCTTCCAAATGGTTCTACGCCGATTGACTTCGCCTATAGTGTACATTCGGCAGTAGGAAATAAAATGGTTGGAGCAAAAGTGAATGGAAAGCTGGTTCCAATCGATTATACAATTAAAAATGGGGATCGATTAGAGATTATTACTTCGCAGAATTCGAAGGGACCGAGTCGAGACTGGCTGAATATCGTTAAGAGTACGCAGGCAAAAACGAAGATTAATCAGTGGTTTAGAAGCGAACTGAAGGAGGAGAATATTCTCCACGGAAAAGAAGTTATGATTGCGTATGCGAAATCCAAAGGCATCAACTTCGCTGAAATCAATAAGCCAGAGTATCAGGCTAAGATTATTCGCAAGTATGGCTTCCATGATTGGAATTCTTGTCTGGCAACGGTAGGACATGGTGGCTTGAAGGAAAGCCAGATAGTCAACCGAATGTATGAAGAGTACAAAAAGGATCATGTGGTTCCGATTACAGATGCGGATGTGCTCGCTGCAGTTGAGGAAACGAAACCTGCAGAAGAGGTGAGAAAGCATTCGAAGAGTGGAATCGTTGTAAAAGGTCTTTACGATGTTGCCGTGCACTTTTCAAAGTGTTGCAGTCCTGTGCCAGGGGATGAAATTGTTGGATTTGTTACAAGAGGAAGAGGCGTTTCCATTCATCGAACCGATTGTATCAATGTAATCAATCTATCCGATATGGAGAGAGCGCGATTAATTGAAGCAGAGTGGCAGGCAGGTGCTGAACTGGATAAGCTTGGCGAGTATGTTGCAGATATTAAGATATTCTGTCACGATAGAAGTGGTTTGCTGGTTGATATAACAAGAGTATTTACTGAAAGAGATATTAATATCTTGGGATTACACTCAAAGACAAGCAAACAGGGAATTGCTACGATTGATGTCTCATTTAAGACGAAGGGAAGATCAGAAATTAGTAGCTTGGTTGAGAGAATTCGCCAGATTGAAAGCATTATTGACATTGAGAGAACGACAGGTTAAAGAAGGGGGCGGGTTTCGCCCCTTTTTATACGTAGTGGTATGGGAATGCCAAAAGGCAACCCGAATAGAAAGAGTAGTTGGGATTCATAAAGGAGTGCGATATGGGCAAGCTTAAGGTTGACCAGTATGTAGTGGGTCAGGTACAAACCAATTGTTATTTTGCAGTAAATGCAGAAACTAAGGAGATGGTCGTCATTGATCCAGGTGCAAGCGCAAAACAATTAGCGATGAAAGCAAAAGAAAATGGGTACACACCCGTCGCTGTTTTATTGACACATGGTCATTTTGATCATGCAGGTGGTGCGGAAGAATTTGCAGATATGTTTCAAATACCAATATATGCCCAAGAGATGGAGCGCGAAACACTCGAGACACCTGCACTCAGCCAATGCAGCTGGCTTGGAGAGGAGAAAGCCTATCGGGCAGATATATGGCTGAAGGACGAACAGGAAATTGATTTGGCAGGATTTCACATTCGTGTACTGCTGACACCAGGACACACGGTGGGTGGCTGCTGTTACTATTTCCCATATGAGGATGCTGTGTTTACTGGAGATAGCCTGTTTTGCATGTCGGTAGGAAGGACAGATTTCCCAAAAGGAAGCATGTCACAGCTGGTGCGTGCAATCAAAGAGAAACTCATGATACTTCCGGATCATACTACGGTATTTCCGGGACACAATGATATCACAAGTATTGAACAAGAGAGGATGTATAACCCTTACCTATGATAATCGTAAATCTAAATAAACCAGAATTTGAATATGATATTCATTCCTTAATCAAAGCCTTTTACCCAAAAGAAGATGTGGAAATTTTCTATACAGAAAAGGCGGAGCTTGAAGGAAAAAACCTTGCATGTACCAACCATGGCAGTGATGAGGAGATGGCATTAGAGACGCAGGCATCGTCGCTTTTTACCATCCAGTATATGGTGGGAAAAGTGGAGATTAAATGGGAGCATCGCGCGGAGGATACCGTAGCGGAAGTGTATGAAGCGAGCTTTGCGGTGGATGCGGATAATCGCATTGCTACAAAGAATGCACTCAAGCAACATCTCTATGATTTGCTGAGGGAAGGCTCACATCAGGAGCTTCCATGGGGAACACTAACAGGAATTCGCCCAACCAAGATTCCAATGAAGATGTTGGTTGAGGGGAATTCAGATACGGAAATCTTTCAGCACATGAAAGAGACGTATTTTGCGACAGATGAAAAAATTCAGCTGAGCATGGATATTGCAAAGAGAGAGCTGGCATTACTAAAAAATATTGACTATGAAAATGGATATAGTTTGTATATTGGAATTCCATTTTGCCCAAGTACATGTCTGTACTGCTCTTTTACCTCCTATCCACTTGCAGTATGGAATAAGCAGGTAGATGCATATTTGGACGCACTTGAGAAGGAAATCGATTTTACAGCTACCAAATTTTATCATAAAAAGCTAAACAGCATTTACATCGGAGGTGGAACGCCAACTACCTTAAATCCAGCACAATTGGATCGGTTGATCCGTAAGATTAAGTGCAGCTTTGATTTGGCGCATTGTGAGGAGTTCACTGTGGAAGCGGGTAGACCAGACTCTATTACGAGGGAGAAGCTGATGGTTTTAAGAAAGCATGGAATCAGCAGAATCTCCATTAATCCACAGACCATGAAGCAAGAGACACTGGATTTGATTGGACGAAGACATACCGTGGAGCAAATTAAAGAGAGCTTTACGATGGCAAGAGAGCTTGGATTCGATAATATTAATATGGATCTTATCATGGGACTTCCAAAAGAGACACTTGCGGATGTGCGCAATACCATGGAAGAATTAAAGAAGATGGATCCAGACAATATCACCATTCATTCGTTGGCCATCAAGCGTGCGGCGCGATTGAACATCTTCAAAGATTTATACCAGGATATGGAGATGATCAATACGCAGGAGCATATGGACTTGTGTGCGGATTATTGTAAAGAGATGGGGCTGACACCATATTACTTATATCGCCAAAAAGGAATGGCTGGAAATATGGAGAATGTTGGTTACGCGAAGGCGGACAAAGCGGGCGTGTATAATATCTTGATTATGGAAGAAAAACAGACTATAATGGCACTTGGTGCCGGAGCAACGACAAAGTTTGTTCTTCCAGAGAAGAACCCGGATGGAAGCCAAAAGATAGAACGAGTAGAAAACGTCAAGGATGTAAAGAATTATTTAGAACGAATTGACGAGATGATAGAACGTAAAATTCGTAAAATGGAGGATATAGGATGGCATTAAGCAAAAAGCCAGTAAACGGCATGAAGGAGATATTACCAGCCGAGATGGAAATCCGTGATTATGTGACAAGCGTAATCAAAGAGACCTATCGAAGCTTTGGATTTACACCAATTGAGACACCTTGTATGGAGAACATTGCAAATCTTACCAGCAAACAGGGTGGAGATAACGAGAAATTAATTTTCAAGGTGTTAAAACGTGGAGAGAAGTTAAATCTTGAGACTGCGAAGGAAGAAGCGGATGTGGTGGATTTTGGTATGCGATATGACCTGACAGTTCCACTTTCCCGTTTCTATGCAAACAATGCGAACAACCTTCCAAGTCCATTTAAAGCACTTCAAATTGGAAGCGTTTGGAGAGCAGATCGTCCACAGAGAGGTCGCTATCGCCAGTTTACACAGTGCGATATTGATATCTTAGGTGAGCCAAGTAATCTTGCAGAAATCGAATTGATTTCAGCAACGACCACAACGATTGGAAAGCTTGGCTTCAAAAATTTTGAAATCCGTATTAACGAGCGTCGTATTTTAAAAGCAATGGCTGCATATTGTGGATTTGCTGAGGAACAGTACGATGGTTTATTCATTACCTTGGACAAGATGGATAAAATCGGAATGGATGGAGTTGCAGAAGAGCTTGCGAACAATGGTCATAGTCAGGAATCGATTGACAAGTATCTTGGCCTTTTTGAAATGTTGGCAGATAAGAAAGAGGTTGCAACGGGAGTGGCTGCGTTGAAGGAAACCTTGGGTGATTTCTTAGAGGATGAGGTTGCACAGAGCCTTATTGAGATTGCAGCAGCTGTAAACGCAACAAAAGCAGCAGAATTTGATTTGGTATTTGACCCTACTTTGGTTCGAGGAATGGGCTATTATACAGGAACCATTTTTGAGATTTCTATGCCTGAGCTTGGGGCAGCTTGTGGTGGCGGTGGTCGCTACGATAAGATGATTGGCAAATTTACAGGAAATGATACACCTGCATGTGGATTTTCCATTGGATTTGAAAGAATTATCTTACTTCTTATGGAGAGCGGATTTAAGATTCCAGAGCGTCCGAAGAAGATTGCATACCTGATTGAAAAAGGATATCCGGCAGATAAGCTGGTAGACGTTATGAAGCAGGCGTCAGAAGCAAGAAAAGACGGACAGCAGGTTCTTGTTGTGCGCATGAACAAAAATAAAAAGTTCCAAAAGGAACAGTTGACAGCAGACGGATATGAGGAGTTCGTAGAGTTCTTTTGCCGTTAATAGAAGCGCTTCGCTTTTTCACAAAAAGGCGAAGCAGAATCATAAATAGATAAATTGCTATATAGGAGGATGTTATGGCAGAGTCAATGATGGGCTTACATAGAAGCCACAGATGTACGGAAGTATCGAATGCCAATATCGGTGAAAAAGTGACCGTTATGGGATGGGTACAGAAAAGAAGAAATTTAGGAAGCTTAATCTTTGTGGATTTGCGCGATCGAAGCGGAATCCTTCAGATTGTATTTGATGATGCAAGCGTTGGAACCGAGGGATTTGAGAAAGCAGGATCTCTTAGAAGCGAGTTTGTAATTGCAGTTGAGGGAACTGTACAGAAGCGTTCTGCAGCTGTAAACGAGAATTTAAAGACGGGAGATATCGAGGTAGTTGCTACAAGCCTTAGAATTCTTTCTGAGTCTCAGACACCACCATTCCAGATTGAAGAAAACAGCCAGACAAAAGAAGATATTCGTTTGAAATATCGTTATCTTGACTTGAGAAGACCAGATATCCAGAGCAAGTTAATGCTTAGAAGTAAATTACTTACAAAGATGAGAGAATTCATGTCAAACGAGGGATTCCTTGAAATTGAGACACCAATTCTTTGCAAGTCAACTCCAGAGGGTGCAAGAGATTACTTAGTGCCAAGCCGTGTGCACCAGGGAAATTTCTATGCGCTTCCACAGTCACCACAGATTTTTAAACAGCTTCTTATGGCATCTGGATATGATCGCTATTTCCAGATTGCAAGATGCTTCCGTGACGAAGACCTTCGTGCAGACCGTCAGCCAGAGTTTACACAGGCAGATATGGAATTATCTTTTGTAGATATCGAGGATGTTATCGATGTTAACGAGAGATTATTGAAATACGTGTTTAAAGAGTGTATTGATTTGGATATCCAGATTCCTTTCCCAAGAATGCCTTGGCAGGAAGCTATGGATCGTTATGGTTCTGATAAACCAGATACTCGTTTCGGAATGGAATTAAAAGATGTTTCTGAGGTTGTAAAAGGTTGTGGATTTGGTGTGTTCACAGGTGCATTAGAAGCAGGTGGATCCGTAAGAGGAATCTGTGTACCAGGACAGGCTGCTATGCCTCGTAAGAAAATTGACAAATTAGTTGAGCATGCAAAGGGCTGTGGTGCAAAAGGTCTTGCATATCTCTGCGTGAACGAGGATGGAACCTATAAATCATCCTTTGCAAAATTCATGTCAGAGGATGAGCTTGCAGCATTAGTAAAAGCTATGGATGGACAGCCAGGCGATTTATTACTCTTTGCAGCAGACAAGAATAAAATTGTATGGAATGTACTTGGTGCTCTCCGTCTTATGCTTGGAGAAGAGCTTGGACTTATCGATGAGAATCAGTTTAACTTCTTATGGGTAACCGAGTTCCCACTTCTTGAGTGGTCAGATGAAGAGAACCGTTTCATGGCAATGCACCACCCATTCACAATGCCTATGGAAGAGGATTGGGCAAACATTGATACGGACCCAGGTGCAGTTCGCGCGAAGGCATATGATATCGTATTGAACGGAACAGAGCTTGGTGGTGGATCCGTTCGTATTCATCAGGATGATATTCAGGAGAAAATGTTCGAGGTGTTAGGCTTCACACAGGAGAGAGCACATGAGCAGTTCGGCTTCTTGTTAGACGCATTCTCTTATGGTGTTCCACCTCATGCAGGTCTTGCATATGGTGTTGATCGTATGGTAATGCACATGACACACACAGATAATATCCGTGACGTAATTGCATTCCCTAAGATTAAGGATGCTTCTGACCTTATGAGCAAGGCTCCTGGAACCGTTGATCCAAAACAGTTGGAAGAGCTTGGAATCGCAATCGCAATCAAAGATGAAGAAGATGCAGAATAATATGAAGAAAGATACGAAGAAGCAGTCAAAGGAATCGAAAGGGATGGAAAGAGCCCGCGGTGACCATCGTCGTATCAGCAAGATGAGCAGTGAGCAAAAGCGCTTCACTGCTTTGCTTGCAGTTGGAGGAATTGTTTTACTCGTGGTGCTTTCGAATGCGATATACATGGGATACCGCGTTCGCCTGCTTAACAATCAACTTGCATATCTTCTAGATAACAACAGCATTTTGCAGGAGGAGGTCAGCGACCTGAAAACGACCTTTGCTGCAACGTTAGAAGAGGAAAACAGTACGATTGAAACCTATTCCATCGAGTTGGATGCATTTGATTTTGCAACGAAGACCTATAAAGTGAATATCAAAGTGGTTCCAAAGGAATTTACAGAGGAAACAGAAACGGTAATCTATTTCGGAATCAAGGATTATCCACTGGAGCTAAAGGATCACGCTTTTGTAGGGCAGGCGGTATTACCACTGGATGCCAGCTATGATGGAAATGTGACGGTACTTTTTACGAATGGAGAAAAGAAAAATACCGAGGTATTGAAAAACTATAAAGGTATTCCACACTTATTGGATAAAGTATTGTTGGCAAGTTTGGACAAATTCCCAGAATATGTGGATGGAAAGCTAAAGCTTGCAGGAGACTTACAGTATCAATTAGATGGCAATGATTATTTCTATTTCTCGAGCTTGAAGCTGGTGGTAAAATCCAATGATATGATTGTATCGACAACGGATATCGGCGAGAACTTCTTCAATGGCGAGGAAAGTGTACAGCATGATACGGAAAGCTTGGAGAATCCGGATCTCATGGATATCACGCAGCAGACGGTAGATACCACCAAAGAGGGAAAAGAGAAAGCAGATACAGATAAGAAAGAGGATGGAACACAGGATACATTTGTAGATGATCCGAATGCATTCCAAAAAATGAGTGGAAAATACCACTTGAAGGATGAAATAGATATTGTGCCAGAAACCAATGTAACCATATATTTGGAGGCAATATCAAAACAAGGCTATGCCTTCCAATACACAATATTCAATGGAACTGCTACCGCGCTTGAGCAGGAAAATCCAAAACACAAGGGCTGGGCAGATGCCAAGGAATATATTCCATATACCTATAAAATATTGGATGAAAAAGCGCAAATTATAACATGGAAATAGGAATTTGCGGAAAATACAGGAAACGAAAAGAATAAGTGCTTCTTGAAGTGCACCCCCAAATGCGAGAGGAATGAGTTTCGCGTTTGGAGGTGCATTTTATTATGTATTCGAAATGATTAAAAAAGTAAGCCGAATATAAAAATTGGCGTTGACAAGTGTGTGTATATAGTGTATATATGTATATATACAGATATACAACTAAAAAGAAACACACAACGTAGATGATAAGCGGTGTGTGCGGAGATAAATTCAGAAAAATGGAGAATGCGTATGGTAAAGGTACAGAATCTAAATAAAAAAATAGGATCTTTTCGATTAAACAATCTCACCTTTGAACTTCCAGCAGGTTATATTATGGGAGTGATTGGAGAAAATGGAGCAGGAAAAACGACCTTGCTGCAGCTGCTTGCGGGACTGCGACAGGCAACCGACGGGCAAATCCAGATAGCAGAAAAGGATGTATCTTTTGCAGGATCCATAGAAGCAAAGGATGTTAAGAATGAAATTGGTGTTGTGTTGCATGGGGATTGGTTTGACGGAAATCGAAGTCTGATAAAGAACGCGAATACCTATGGAGCCTATTTTGAAAAATACAGTCAGGAAGACATGAAAAATTATCTTTCCCGGTTTGGATTGGCAGAAGGAAAAAGATATCGCACGCTTTCCAAAGGCGAAAAGCTAAAGTATGCGTTCGCATTTGCCTTGGCACATCAGCCAAAGCTACTGATTCTAGATGAGCCAACCGCCAACTTCGACAAAGAATTTCGCCATGAATTCATTTCTATTTTAAAAGAGTTCATTGCGAATGGCGATAAGAGTGTCATACTTTCCAGCCATCTTACGGGAGACATGGATCGAATTGCAGATTACATTCTCTATTTAGAAAAAGGAAATCAAATCATAATGGATGATATGGAAGCCTTGCGCGAGGCGTATCGCTTGGTGACGGGAGATGCCTATAAGATTAAATTATTAAAGGACCGCGTGGTGCATATGGAAGATGGTAGTTACGGCGCGAAGGCATTGGTAAGACACTCCAATAAACCCTATGATGCGTCGCTTCATGTAGCGGTTCCAACGATAGAAGATATCATGTTTTATATTAGTAAACGAAAGGGTGAGTTACATTATGGAGAAAGATAGAATTCGAAAAATGGCATATCAAGGATATTGGAATCAATGGAAAACAGGGATTACCAAAGAAAACTTATATTCAATTATTTATATTCCGGCTTGCATGTTTTGGTTTATAAATGGGATACCGAAGTCGCAGATGCATGGTTTTTACATGATTCCTATAGGATTGGTATTGCTATTCTTTATGTTTTATAAAATACCGTTTGGAAATCAAATGTATTTAGTACCACTTTCGCAAGAGGAAAAGGCGTTTTATTTGGAAATAATGCTTCGGATGAAAGTCCTTGTACCCTCGGTCCTTGGCATTTTGCTTGCAGGTGTAATCTATGCGATAACCCAAAGTGGTGTGTATGCGTTGGTGTTGGAGGTTGTATTTCTACCTTACTTTTGTTGGACAACATCGATACTAAGTAATGTAGCGTGGAAGGACCAGATGACATGGCAAACGCCTGGAAGCAAAAAGAACTCGTTTACCAATATGAGTGAATGGCGCCCTTTCTTACAGGTGATACTCTTTATTCAAGCAGTTGTTGTATTTAGTGTGGTGGCCCAGAAGATAAACGAGATAGAGCTTATTCTTTTACTAGTATTCGCCTTTTTCATTAATTTACCAATTGGAATTTACTTGAGAAAGAGATGGCCAGACATAAAAAATGAGTTAACCTTGTACGAACACGTGATGACAGAGGAGAAATAGCATGAAGATAGTAATTGAACCACAAGGAATGTTTGCGATATATGAGCAGATAGTTAATCAAATGAAAAATGCCATAATTACTGGAGAACTCTCTGCGAATGAGGCACTTCCCTCCATTCGTGGACTGGCGGCAGAATTGGGAGTGAGTGTGATTACAACAAAGAGAGCCTATGAGGAACTAGAGAAAGAGGGCCTGATTCATTCCGTGGGAAACAAAGGCTTTTACGTGAGCGAATATAATACGGATTATTTGCGCGAAAAGCAGCTGGTGCTATTGGAGAAGCAATTTACAGAGGTGATTGCACAGGCGAGACAGGCTGGTCTTAAAGATGAGGAAATCAAGGAACTGTTAGATGGTTTGCTGTAGAAAAGGCGTATAGAAAAATAGGAGTGGATGAAATGTATTTGGAGTGCAGAAGTGTAAATGCAAAAGGGGAAAAGGGCTTTCAATTAACGGATATTGATTTCTCAGTGGAAGAGGGATTTATTACGGGAATTGTTGGCAAAAACGGTGCGGGAAAATCGACGCTGTTTCACCTTTTCATGAGTAGAAAAAAGGAATATCAGGGAGAGATTCGATTGGATGGAAAGGAGATTCATGAGAATCACACGGAATTTTTGGATGAAGTGGGATATATTGTGGAGGAGAATACGTTTATTACAAGCTATTCCGCACGTGAAAATGCGAGATACTTGGGCGCCTTCTATACAAACTTTGATACGGCGTTGTTTGAAGCGCTTATGCATAGACAAAAGTTATCACTTAGCAAGACAATTGGAAGCATGTCACGCGGAGAGCTGATGAAATTCCAGGTTGCCTTCGCAGTGGCGCATCATCCAAAGCTCTATTTGATTGATGAGGCAACCGCAGGGATGGATCCTGTATTTCGGGTGGAGTTTTACCGGATTTTGCATGAGATATTGGAGAAAGAGCGTTGTGCGATACTGATATCTACTCACATTGAGGAAGAAATTGAACGACAAATTGATTATGTTGGTGTATTGGAAGAAGGAAAGCTGATTTCATTTAAGGAAAACTTTCCAGAATAGAGGAGAAGGAAATTATGTTTCAGATAGAAAAGAAAGTATTAGAAAATAAGCAAAGAGAACTTTTGATGGAGCTTGACAAAAACATTGCAAGAAATAGTAGACCAATTAGTCTATTGATAGCGGGGATATTGGCGCTTTGTGGTATGATTGGATTATGTATTCCTATGCAAAGCTTTACAAACGATGACTTTGGATTTTTCTATTTCCTTCTCATAATTATTTGGATTCCGAAAGTACTTTTGTTCCCGTATCGTGTGGTGAATGAACTAGGGAATACATTGGGGAACAAGGAACCTTTGGTACTTATGAAAGTATTACAGAATATTCCGATAGACAAAAAACAAATATTTATTGTACGCATGTATTATGTATGGAAATTTGTATGGAGGTGGAGCGCATTAACAACTGGTTTGCAGTGCCTGTTCAGTGTATGCGGCTATCATGAAATTGGATGGAAGAATCTTGTCTTTCCATTAGCAGCAACGTTTGTGCTGCCAATGGCATTAGGAGCAATGGAAGTTGCATTGTCCTTCCGACAAGTTGAGAAAAGATAATTTCTATTTTTCAATCTCTTTCGTGGCAAGAGATAAGGTGAAGAAGAATTCGGTTCCTACCCCTTCTGTGCTGACGCAATTGATATTCTCTTTATGAGCAGTGATAATCTCTTTTACAATTGCAAGGCCCAGACCGGTTCCTTTCTTATCTTTTCCACGGGAGAGATCTGTTTTGTAGAAACGTTCCCAGATTTTTTTCATACTATCAGCAGGAATTCCGATTCCTGAGTCTTTTACAGAGATGATGACCTTTTCGTTCTTTAGAACCGTTTCAATTTTAATTGATGAGTTGTGATGACTGAATTTAATTGCATTATCAATTAAGTTATAAATGACTTGCTGTATTTTGGTCATATCCGCATGTACAAATAGCTCACGCCCGGTTAGTATTACTTCGAAGGAAATTCCCTTCTTCTCACAGGTTCCCTCAAAGGTCATAAGCGTATTGCGAATCATTTGATTGATGTCGAAATCGGCATAATCCAATCGAATTCCCCCATGTCGACCAAATTGATTCAAATCTAAAATACTCTTCGTAAGCTTATTCAAGCGATCGGTTTCAAACAAGATAATATTGAGATATTTTTCCTGCATTTCCACAGGAATGGTGCCGTCTAGCATGGCTTCCACATACCCTTTAATAGAAGTAAGTGGGGAGCGGAAATCGTGGGACACATTAGAAACAAATTTACGCTGGTCTTCTTCTAGCGTATCCAACTCCGTTGCCATGTAATTTAAAGTGCCTGCAAGAATTCCCAATTCATCATTGCTATGTACCTCTAGCTTCTTCGTGAAGTCGCCTTTTGCGTAGGCGAGTGCGGAGGTCGATATCTTTTTAATTGGGCGATATACCGAGTAAATTAACCATGCGATAAACAAAATACCGCAAAGGAAATACAGTGCCATGGTGTAAAACGTGATATTGGTAAATGGCGTTGCATCCCGATAAACGTTGCTTAAATTCTTATGAATCAAAATGTAACCACGTACTTTATAATTTATGGTTACTGGGGAAAATACGGTTAAGGTATCCTCGGTAAAGGCGTGGTAGAAATTTCCAGTCTGATAATAGCGATTTCCAAAATCCTTTACATTAAAATCATCTAGCGTATCATATTTTCCCTCTGTTGCCATCAACATGACCGTAGAATCTGCGGAGTTAAATAGAAGATGATTATTTGCATCAATCATCCAGATTTCTCCGTCCAGATAGGTGGCGATGGCATGCATCTGGTTCTGTAAATCTGTTAAGGTAATCTTTTCGTCATAGTAATTGATGGCATAACTGGAAGAAATCATGGCAGACTCGCGATAAAGATTCTGCGCTTCACGCCTTTTCATGTAATCCAGGGTAGCGTATTGCGTAAAGGTAGAGAGAATGATAAATCCAATCACACCATATAAAAGATAACCAATTATAGTCCGAATGTATAAGGAGCGCTTCATGGTTAGGCTTCCTTTACTTCAAATTTGTATCCGATTCCCCAAACAGTGGAAATCTTCCAAACATTGTGATCTTTGATTTTTTCACGGAGTCTTTTCACGTGAACGTCTACGGTACGCGTGTCACCAATGTACTCATAGCCCCAAATGTGATCAAGAAGCTGCTCGCGGGTGAAAACCTGATTTGGAGAAGAAGCTAAAAAGTATAAAAGCTCCAGCTCCTTTGGTGGCATATCGATAATAGAGCCTTGATACATAACAGAGTAATTGGATAAGTTGATGGTAAGATCCGGATATTCCACGCACTTGATATCGATAGGTGTTTCGTCAACTTTAATTGGCTGATAGCGACGCAATACCGCTTTGACGCGCGCTACTAACTCCTTGGAATCAAATGGCTTCATAATGTAATCGTCTGCGCCTAGCTCAAGTCCGAGAACCTTGTCGAAGATTTCACCTTTGGCAGAAAGCATAATGATTGGTACATTGTTTTTGGCACGAATTTCACGACATACCTGATAACCATCAATACCTGGAAGCATAAGATCTAGAAGAATCAAATTCGGCTGATACTTCTCAAAGGCAATCAGTGCGTCCTCCCCATCATTTACAATTTTGGTATCGAAGCATTCTTTGGTAAGATACAAAGAAATAAGCTCCGCAATGTTATTATCATCATCTACGATTAGAATTTTCTGTTTTGCAACCATAATTTCCCCTTTCCACTCCTACTTAAATTCTGCGATGGTAACACCTGCATCTCCTTCACCAAACTCTGCGAGGTGGAAGGATTTTACAACACTGGTTCGTTTCAAATGTGCGTGCACGCCGGCGCGCAAAGCACCAGTACCCTTTCCGTGAACGATACGGACAGATGGAATATGTGCAATGTAGGCGTCATCCAAATATTTATCAAGTTTTGCAACGGCTTCATCAACGGTAAGACCAATGAGATTAATTTCCGTTGATACGTTGGCAGATTTGTTCATCTTAATTTTACCGGTACTTCCAACTCCGTATTTTTTGGCTATTGGATTGGAAGCAGCGTCATCAATGAGAATCAAATCATTGATGTTGACCTTTGACTTCAAGATTCCCATTTGTACCATGAGATTTCCGCGCGCATCCGGAAGCGTATGAACCGTTCCCTTCAGGTTCATGGAAAGTACCTTGACAGAATCTCCGATGTGAAGCTTCTTAGGTGCATTATAATTTACCTCTTTTTTCTTCACATTGGTGAGCTTCTTTTCTTTCTCGGACATCTTGTTACGGACGTTGGTACGCTCCTTCTCCATCTGTGACATAGGAGCCGTTCCTTTGCCATATTTGTTGAAGTTACGAATGGTTTCATCCGCTAAATCCTTTGCTTCTTTTAGAATTTGGAGTGCTTCTTCATTGGCTTCGCGAAGAATCTTATCACGACTGGCCTCCATGCGCTCCTGCTTGGCTTCTAACTGCTTTTTGAGCTGCTCCACTTCTGCTTTGTATTGATTGATTTCTAACTGTTCCTTCTCGATGGTAATGCGGCTCTGCTCTAAATTGGCAAGTAAATCCTCAAAGTCTGCATCCTTCTCGGTTAAGCGAGACTTGGCATCTTCGATAATGTTTTCTGCTAAGCCTAATTTTTGAGAAATAGCGAAGGCATTACTCTTTCCTGGAATACCGATAAGTAAGCGGTAGGTTGGAGACAGGGTTTCCACATTGAATTCACAGCACGCATTTTCTACACCATTGGAGGTGAGGGCATAAACCTTCAGCTCACTATAATGGGTGGTTGCCATAACGGTAGAACCGTATTGATGGAGCTTGTGAAGGATGGAAATCGCGAGTGCGGCGCCTTCCGTAGGGTCGGTTCCTGCACAGAGCTCATCAAAGAGAACCAGACTTTGGGAGTCCGCTTTCTCTAAGATGCGGATAATGTTCACCATGTGAGAGGAGAAGGTAGAGAGGCTTTGCTCAATACTTTGCTCATCTCCGATGTCTGCGAAAACCTCTTCAAAAATTGCAAGCTCAGACCGATCACCAGCAGGGATTGGAAGTCCTGACTGTCCCATAAGCGTAAGCAAACCAACGGTTTTGAGGGAGACGGTCTTACCACCTGTGTTTGGACCTGTGACAATCAGCTGTTTGTAGCCTTCGCCGAGGCGTACA
>JAZUHO010000101.1:0-3513 GCA_045641745.1 Agathobacter sp.
TTCACATTCTATACAAGACAGGTACAATCCACCTTATACATGTTCTTGCGACTAATAGCTCCAATATCTTCTAACGTGTTAACCATTCGATATACAGTTGCAGTACCAATATTCGCATCGCGCTTTAATGCCTCATAATAGATGTCCTTGCAGCTTGTACACTCTTCTTCCAGAATTACTTCTATAAGCATCTCACGTTGCTTTGTGATACGACATCCACGTTCCCGTAACTGATTCAAAATCAAATCTCTTTGCGTCATCTGTTTTTCAGACATACTATTTAGACCCCTTTCGTAATTTCTGAGGTTAGTATACCCTAACTACTATTAGTTGTCAATAACTCGTTCTATATTTTTTCTTTTTTACTTTTACTGTTTTTTCTGAATCACCTAATCCAACTTGGCATTGGCCTTATTTTGGAACTTTTCTTCTATGATAATAAAACGCTCATGCTCCCCTTCTCCAATCAAGCCTTTTGCATCGAAAGCGCGCACTGTAAATGTAAGTGCACGATTATCGACTTTCACCAACTCCGTCTCACAAGTAATTTTCATTCCAACTGGCGATGCTGCCACATGACTCACATTCATTTTCGTGCCAACCGTACCTGTTCCTGGCTCTAGTTCTTCGGCAACACTTTGATATGCTGTCTGTTCCATTAGCGCAATCATTGCCGGAGTCGCAAACACATCTAATGTTCCGCTTCCCATTGTCTTGGCAGTATTTGCCTCACTAACAATCACTTCGCCATATC
Source organism: Agathobacter sp. (assembly GCA_045641745.1). GTDB lineage: Bacteria > Bacillota > Clostridia > Lachnospirales > Lachnospiraceae > Roseburia. Next base: position 755 of record JAZUHO010000101.1, read on the forward strand.
CTTTTATTCCTACTTCAAGCATTATTATTCTCCTTCTTTCACGTAATCTTTCTTTGATTATACTACTTTTCCTTGTGTTTATAAACATTTTATATTTCCTTCATCCCTGTCAAATCAACGCTTTCCGCCCTCTTGTTAGCACTCATTGTAAAAGAGTGCTAATTTCTTATTGACTTTTGATTTTAGGGGCATTAATATCTTATTTAGATGATAAAAACGATAAGGAGTGTATATATACATGAGTAATACAAAACACGGAAGTCTTTCCATTGACAGCGAAAACCTTTTTCCTATTATCAAGAAATGGTTATATTCAGACCACGATATCTTTTATCGTGAATTAATCTCCAATGGTTGTGACGCCATTACTAAATTAAAGAAATTAGATATGTTGGGAGAATATTCGCTTCCAACTGATTTCAAAGCTAAAATTCAGGTAATTGTTAATCCAGAGGACAAGACTATTAAAATTATTGATAACGGTCTTGGAATGACTGGAGAAGAAGTTGAAGAATATATCAACAAAATCGCTTTTTCTGGAGCAACTGATTTCATCGAGAAATACAAAGACAAAGCAAACGATGATCAGATTATCGGTCACTTCGGACTCGGCTTCTATTCCGCATTCATGGTTGCCGATGAAGTTACCATCGATACGCTCTCTTACAAAGAAGGAGCTACTCCTGTTCACTGGTCATGTGATGGTGGCACAGAATTTGACATGGTTGACGGTGACAAGGATGAAGTCGGAACCGAAATCACTTTATATTTAAATGAAGACTGCTTAGAATTCGCAAACGAATACCGCGCTCGTGAGATCATTTCAAAATACTGCGCATTCATGCCTACCGAGATTTACTTAAGCAAGGCTAACGCCCCACAGGAATTTGAAACCATCGACGCTTCTGAGAAGCTTGACACAGACGTAGTCGTTGAGACCATCCACGAAGAAGCAAAAATGGAAGAAAAAGAGAACGAGAATGGAGAAAAAGAACTTGTTGAAGTATCTCCAGCAAAGGATCAGCTCAAGATTGAGAAGCGTCCTGTTCCATTGAATGATCCAAATCCACTTTGGGCAAAGAATCCAAAGGATTGTACGGATGAGGAATATATTGCCTTCTATCGTAAGGTATTCATGGATTACAAGGAGCCTCTTTTCTGGATTCACCTTAATATGGATTACCCATTTAACTTAAAAGGTATCCTCTACTTCCCTAAAATTAATACCGAGTATGATTCTATTGAGGGAACCATCAAGTTATACAACAATCAGGTATTCATCGCTGACAATATCAAGGAAGTTATTCCAGAATTCTTAATGCTTCTGAAAGGTGTCATTGATTGTCCTGATCTTCCACTTAATGTTTCAAGAAGTGCTTTACAGAATGATGGTTTCGTGAAAAAAATCGAAGAATACATCACCAAAAAGGTTGCAGACAAGCTTATTGGCATGTGCAAAACCGATAAAGAGAACTACGAGAAATACTGGGATGATATCAGCCCATTCATCAAATTTGGTTGCTTAAAGGATGAAAAATTCTGTGACAAGATGAATGATTACTTACTCTTCAAAGATATTAATGATTCCTTCCAGACACTTCCAGAGTTATTAAAACCAGTAGAAGATGCTGAAAATACAGAAGAAGCTGCAGAAGCTTCTGAGGCAGAAGAAAAGGATGAGCGTACCGTTGTCTACTATGTAACCGATAAGGTACAGCAAGGACAATACATCTCTCTTTTCAAAGAGCAGGGAATGAATGCCGTTATCCTTGATCACAACATTGATACTTCTTTCATCACACAGTTAGAGCAGAGAAATTCTCACTATAAATTCATGAGAATTGATGCTGACCTTACAGAAAGCCTGAAAGAAGAATCTTCTGAAAACCTTGATGACATCACTGCTACTCTTTCAGAAGTATTCAAGAAAGCAATCACGAATGATAAGCTCACCATTCAGGTTGAGAAGCTTAAAAATGAGGATCTTGCAAGTGTTCTTACTGTTTCTGAAGAAGGACGTCGTATGCAGGATATGATGAAAATGTACGCTATGGGCGGCATGGGTGGAATGGATCCTAACATGTTTGCTGCAGACCAGACATTAACCCTAAATGCAAACAATGCATTAGTAAAATATATCGTAGAGGACAAAGATTCTGAGAACGTTCCAATGTTCTGCGAACAGCTCTATGATCTCGCTGTTCTCGCAAACCAGCCACTTTCTGTTGATGCAATGGCTAAATTTGTGAAGAGATCCAACGACATCATGCTTCTTCTTACAAAATAAGAATTGCATAAAAAGCGTGTGCTACTGAGCACATAAACACAAGGGACTATCCAGATAGCCTACTGCTACTTAAGCAGCTGTGCTTTCATGGATAGTCCCTTGTTAATTGACGTTTATGTTTCACGTTCACTCTTTTGCTTTCATATGCTAGAATTTACGATATATTATTCGCCTTTCCAACGGATACATAATTATCCAGGATAGCTCTTAAATCCGTTCCCTCGGAAGCTACAAATTGACGCACACCTTGCACCATATAAGAAACCTTTCCGTCCTCTAACACCGTTTCATTGTAGTGGTCCTTATAGAAATCATCTGTCGACACTTCTCTATCCCACAAAACACCACCACACTCTTCTAACGTACAACTTGGGAAATTCACGTTCCATATCTGATTTGTTCCAAGTGGCATATCCATAAGCGCTTCCATAATTTCCTGCAAATATCGGTCTGTCACGACATGTTGCTCACA
>JAZUHO010000102.1:0-2676 GCA_045641745.1 Agathobacter sp.
GATGAATGCCATTCTTGGTACGTTATATGTATCAGCCTGACGCCATACATTCTCTGACTGTGGCTCAACACCACCCTTTGCACAGAATACACCGACAGCGCCATCAAGAACTCTAAGTGAACGCTCAACTTCTACAGTGAAGTCAACGTGGCCCGGAGTATCAATGATATTGATACGATGCTCAAGAGCACCGGCCTTTGGCTTACAATTCTCCTGTAAAGTCCAGTGACATGTAGTAGCGGCTGATGTAATTGTGATACCTCTTTCCTGCTCCTGCTCCATCCAGTCCATAGTAGCAGTACCTTCATGAGTATCACCGATTTTATAGTTTACACCAGTATAATAAAGGATACGCTCTGTTAATGTTGTTTTACCAGCATCGATATGAGCCATGATTCCGATATTTCTGGTTCTATCCAATGGATATTCTCTTCCAGCCAAGATTTTTTCCTCCTATATTAAATAGCGCACAATTGATTAGAATCTGTAATGAGCAAAAGCCTTGTTTGCCTCTGCCATCTTGTGCATATCTTCTTTTCTCTTTACAGATGCAACTGTATTGTTTGCTGCATCCATAATCTCATTTGCAAGTCTTTCTGCCTGAGTCTTCTCTCCTCTAGCACGAGAATAGTTTGTTAACCAACGAAGAGCTAAAGCCTGACGACGATCTGGACGAACCTCGATTGGAACCTGATATGTTGCTCCACCGATACGTCTTGCCTTAACCTCGAGAGATGGCATGATATTGTTCATAGCCTCTTCGAATACTTCAAGAGCTGGCTTTCCTGTTTTCTCTTCTACATTAGCAAATGCACCATAAACGATCTTCTGAGCTACGCCCTTCTTACCGTCTAACATAATACTATTAACAAGCTTTGTAACAACTTTGCTGTTGTACATTGGATCTGCTAATACGTCTCTTTTCTGAGTATGTCCTTTACGTGGCACGTTACTTCCCTCCTTAATCATGATAATTTTTGTTTCGATTAAATCTTCGGTACTCACATGTGTCTTTCTAATGTGTTCGTGCGGAATTTATATTCCAATTAAAGCGAATTAATAATCCCAACACTAACCTACATAGTTCTGTTTGTGATATACAGATTTTCTGTTAAGCAATTTTAATCAAATTACTTTCCAGCCTTTGGTCTCTTAGTACCGTACTTAGAACGAGCCTGTTTTCTGTTCGCAACACCTGCAGTATCTAATGTACCACGGATGATATGGTAACGTGTACCAGGTAAATCCTTAACACGGCCACCACGAATGAGAACAACACTATGCTCCTGTAAGTTGTGTCCTTCACCTGGAATGTAAGATGTTACTTCGATTCCGTTTGAAAGACGAACTCTGGCGATCTTTCTAAGAGCTGAGTTAGGTTTCTTAGGGGTAGCAGTCTTAACAGCTGTACATACACCTCTCTTCTGTGGAGAAGAAGACTCGATAGGTCTCTTCTGAAGAGAATTGTAGCTTCTCTGAAGAGCTGGTGCGGTAGACTTCTTAACTGCAGTCTGACGTCCCTTTCTTACTAACTGGTTGAATGTTGGCATTATTTTCACCTCCTGTTGTATTTTTTCGCGCTCTAATGCACGCTAAAGCATTATATAAATTTTCAGACAGTTTGTCAACAATTTGTTTCTAAATTATTTTCATCAATATATTTCTGGAAGGCCATGTTGCAAACCCAGGCATCCAAAAGAGCAATAAACCCAACTGCGACAATAAGTAATGCCTGTGTTACAAAAAGGCAAATTGCAATGACACATCCGGTAATCACTACCATGAACATGGTCCATGCAAAATTGCGAAAGGCAAATACAAGGGCAAGGGCGAGTTCGCCGCCTAGGTTATTGGAGAATCTTGCCTCCACCTGAAAAATCCAGTGAATTACAAAAAGATAAATCACAGCAAAGATTGCCATAGGAACAAGAATCGCTCTTCCTGCCATGTCTCCTCTTTGGTAGGCCATATAAAGGTTGCCTCCAAGGATTCCTCCCACAGCCGCAAAAATGAGCCATAGGGCAGTTGCCTGTCCAAAGTTTAATTTGAAGGAAGACAAAAACTGCTTTGCTACATTTCCTTCTTCATCCTTCATAATCTTTTGGGCTACATAGCAGGATGCTGTTGCGGAAGCACCCACCGTTATAATAGGAAGAGAGAATACAAGAAACAAAACCGTCAGCACAATGGCATCCCAGATTCTTCCCAAATACTTCCATATTAAATTGTCTGGATTAAAAAAGTCTCCCATATTCTTTCCTTCCTATCATTCATTTACATGGTATTTTCCATCACGCATTCACGCGGTACAGAACAGGTCCACAAAGAATTCCTGTATCTCGTAACTGATATTCATAGGCAAATGCACCGCCTTCTGTTCTCCAGGAATCCGGTCCAAAATAGCTATAGGTCTCGTCGCTATTGTGAATCTGTCCGAAGGTATTGATGCGGTTTCCATATGCCGTAATGGTAAGCCTGTGTCGACCAGCCATCATTTTTTCAAGGTTAGATCTAGATGGGGCAAAAATGATAGTTCCCCTCTCGCATCCGTCTACACTCACACGAAGGAGTGGTGCGCGGTATTTGCTAACCTCCAAGATGTACTCGCCATCCTTTTGGATATCCACCTCCATCTCGTAGGTGAAGTTGCCTCCATAGAATGAAGTCGGATCGTAG
>JAZUHO010000103.1:0-16488 GCA_045641745.1 Agathobacter sp.
GAGAAGCTATGTGCATTGTCCAGAGGCTTGTGGAGAGCACTGCGCAGGAACGGAAAATAAGTAGGAAAGGAGCAGAAGAATGAGTAAGAATTATGAAACAGTAATCGGACTTGAGGTTCATGTGGAGCTTGCAACGAAAACGAAAATCTTCTGTGCCTGTTCCACTGCATTTGGAGGTGCGGTGAACTCCCATACCTGCCCGGTTTGTACCGGTATGCCAGGTGCACTTCCTGTGCTAAACAAGCAGGTGGTAGAGTATGCCATGGCAGTTGGGCTTGCAACCAACTGTACCATTACACAAGACTGCAAATTTGATCGAAAGAATTATTTTTATCCAGATAACCCACAGAACTATCAGATTTCTCAATTATATCTTCCGATTTGCAGAAATGGTCACGTGGATATTACAACCGAAGCGGGAACGAAGAGTATAGGAATTCATGAGATTCATATGGAAGAGGATGCGGGAAAATTGGTGCATGATGAATGGGAGGACGTATCTCTTGTAGATTACAACCGTTCTGGCGTTCCATTGATTGAGATTGTATCAGAACCGGATATGCGTTCTGCGGAAGAGGTAATTGCCTATCTAGAAAAGCTACGAGAGATCATTCAGTATTTGGGAGCATCGGACTGCAAACTAAACGAAGGCTCCATGCGTGCTGACGTAAATATCTCCGTTCGCGAGGTTGGAGCAAAGAAATTTGGAACAAGAACAGAGATGAAGAATCTGAACTCCTTTAAGGCGATTGCGCATGCAATCGAGGGAGAGAGAGAACGCCAGATTGAGCTTCTTGAAATGGGAAGAAAGGTGGTTCAGGAAACGCGAAGATGGGATGACAACAAGGAAGCTTCCCATGCCATGCGTTCGAAAGAGGATGCGCAGGATTATCGCTATTTCCCAGATCCAGACTTGGTTCCCGTACACATTTCGGACGAGTGGATTAGCGAAGTGAGAAGAAGGCAGCCAGAGCTTCGAGAGGAGAAGCTCCTTCGATACAAGACGGATTATGATATTCCAGATTACGATGCAAGAATTATTACGGAATCTAAGCATATGGCAGATCTCTTTGAGGAAACCTGTAAGCTATGCAAGAAACCGAAGAAGGTATCGAACTGGCTTATGGTGGAAACCATGCGCCTCCTTAAGGAGAAAGATATGGAACCAGAGGATATCGCCTTTTCCCCAGAGCATCTTGCGGATTTGATTTTGTTAGTGGAAGCCGGAACCATCAATGGCACCATTGCCAAGACGGTATTTGAGAAAATCTTTGACGAAGACATTGATCCGAAGGCCTATGTGAAGGAGAACGGTCTTGAAATTGTGAATGATGAAGGGGAGATTCGCAAAATTGTGGAGGACATTATGGCGAACAATCCACAGTCGGTTGCGGATTATAAATCCGGCAAAGAAAGGGCGATGGGATTTCTGATAGGTCAGAGCATGAAAGCGCTGAAAGGAAAAGGAAATCCAACTCTGGTAACCCAAATGATAAAAGAATTATTAAGTGAAACCACCGTAAAATAGTTTCTATTTTACAAATGTTTTATTTGTTTCTACCTTCGCGATGCCTTATAATGGATGTGTATAGTTATAAACAAATGAACGGATGGTAATAGATATGACAGATAATAAAGATACCAATGAGATGTTTATGGAAGTAGACTCTCTCAAACATAAATCAGAGCCAGTAGTGGAAACGGTGGAAGACGTGAAGCAGGCAAGTGTTGCGGACGCAAAGGACGTTACGACAGACGCTACAACAGATGCTATCAATTCACTGGAGAAGGTGGAAGAAGTAGAAGAAGCAGCTTCAGCCAGCGAAGAAGATAAGGAAGAGAAAGAAGAGAAAGAAGAGAAAGAAGATAAGGAATACGAGGATGTTTGCTACATTTGTCGTAGACCGGAGCATACAGCAGGAAAGATGGTGCATATTCCAGGAGGAATCTGTATCTGTAGTGATTGTATGCAAAAGACCTTTGATACTATGAATGGCTCTGGTTTTAACATGAATATGAATGACATGATGAATTTCTCCAACATGCCAAATATCAGTATGATTAATTTGTCTGATTTGCAGGGGGGAATTCCAAACAGTCAGCGTTTGAAGAAAAAGAAAGAGAAGCCAAAGAAAGAGGCTCCTGTTTTGGATATTCATTCCATTCCAGCACCACATAAAATTAAGGCAACCCTAGATGAATATGTAGTGGGACAGGAACATGCCAAGAAAGTAATGTCGGTTGCCGTATACAATCACTATAAACGTGTGATGTCGGATACAAACGACGGCGTTGAAATCGAGAAGTCAAACATGCTTATGGTGGGACCAACGGGATGTGGAAAGACCTATCTTGTTAAGACACTTGCGAAGCTTTTGGATGTTCCACTAGCGATTACGGATGCAACGACTTTGACAGAGGCTGGTTACATTGGTGACGATATCGAGAGCGTGGTAAGTAAGCTTCTTGCAGCAGCAGATAACGATGTGGAGCGTGCAGAGCACGGCATTATCTTTATCGATGAGATTGATAAGATTGCAAAGAAGAAGAATACCAACCAAAGAGATGTCAGTGGAGAATCTGTGCAGCAGGGAATGCTTAAGCTTCTTGAGGGTGCAGAAATTGAAGTCCCAGTTGGCGCAAGCAGCAAGAATGCCATGGTTCCGATGACGACAGTAAACACAAAAAATATTCTCTTTATCTGCGGTGGCGCGTTCCCAGCATTGGAAGAGATTATAAAGGAACGTTTGAATAAAGAAGCTTCTATCGGTTTCCATGCAGATTTGAAGGATAAATACGATAAAGAAGAGAACCTTTTGAAGGAAGTAACGGTGGAGGATGTAAGAAAGTTCGGTATGATTCCGGAGTTTTTAGGTCGTCTGCCAATTATGTTCTCCTTGGAGGCTTTGACAGAGGATATGTTAGTTAAGATTCTTACAGAGCCAAAGAATGCAATTATCAAGCAGTACCAGAAGCTGCTTGCAATGGATGAGGTGAAGCTCGACTTCACCGAAGAAGCTTTGTATGAGATTGCAAGAAGAGCAAAAGAGAAGAAGGTAGGAGCACGTGCACTTCGTGCGATTATCGAGGAATTTATGTTGGATATCATGTATGAGATTCCAAAGGATGATAACATCGGTATGGTAACCATTACGAAGGAATATATTGAGAAAAAAGGAAGTCCACAGATTACCATGCGCGGAACGGCTCTTTTGGAGAATAACTAGTTTACAATATGGATTTCTTGTGGAAAACCAAGACAAAATAGACAAGGGTACGGGGCAAAGAGAATGAAAATAATTCATTGTGCAGATCTTCATCTGGATGCAAAGATGAATGCAAATCTTTCCAATGAACAGGCGCGAGAGCGCAAGACAGAACTTCTTACTACTTTTACGACGATGGTGGAATACGCTTCTTCCAATGATGTAAAAGTAATTATAATCGCAGGCGATTTGTTTGATACAAGAAATGTATCAGCGCTTGCAAGAAATACAGTCAGAGATGCGATTATTTCGCATCCTGACATTGATTTCCTATACTTGAAAGGAAATCATGACTATGACAATTTCTTATCCAATCTAGAGGAAATGCCGGAGAATCTCTATCTCTTTTCGGAGGATTGGAAAACCTATCATTATGGCAGGATAGCCATATCTGGAATAGAGTTATGCAAAGAGAATCAGCTCACCGCATACAATTCATTGATTTTATCACCAGAGGAATTTCATATTGTAACCTTACATGGACAAGAGAGTGCATATGGTGTGAAGGACAAGGCGGAAGTCATTGATTTAAGTTCGCTAAAGAATAAGAACATTGACTATCTGGCATTGGGGCATGTGCATGCCTATAAGCGAGAGCCGTTAGATGCCCGCGGTATCTACTGTTATTGTGGCTGTCTAGAGGGGCGAGGCTTTGATGAGTGCGGACCAAAGGGCTTTGTTTTATTGGACATTGATGAGGACACCTTGCAGTGGACAGATAGGTTCGTTCCAATTGCAAAGAGAAGAATATATACGGTTTTGGTAGACGCGACCGATTGTATGACAAGCATGGATGCGTTGGAGTGTATCGAAGAGACCATCGACAAAATGCAGGCAGAGGATGTCGCCTTTTCCAAGGATGCACTTGTGAAATTTGTGCTGCAGGGACAGGTGGATGTGGCTTGCGAGCTTTCGACGGAATTCTTGAGTCAAAGGCTCATGCAGAAGTTCTACTTTGCGAAGGTATACGATGAGACGAAGGTTTTCATTGATTATAGTGCTTATGAGAAGGATGCGTCGTTAAAAGGCGAATTTATTCGAAACGTGATGGCATCTGATTTATCGGATGAGATGAAATCGGAGGTAATTCGTTGTGGAATCGCGGCCCTCGAGAATGAAATCTAGGATGAATAAGCATGAAAGAAATTTGTATAAAAAGAAGATTCATATGAAAAGTGAATTTATAGGAACATCAAATTCATATGAAAAGAAAATGAAACAGATCGGTTGAGGTATAAGGATGCGTTTACTGGCATGTCAGATTGAAAATTTTGGAAAATTGAGCAACTTCTCCATGAATTTTTCAGAGGGGCTTACCGTCATAAATGAAGAGAATGGATGGGGCAAGAGTACACTTGCGACCTTTCTAAAGGTGATGTTCTATGGCTTTGATGCAAAGAAGGATAAGGAGGCCTTGGACAAAGAGCGTAAGCTCTACCAACCTTGGCAGGGCGGAACCTACGGTGGAAGTCTAGACTTCGAGAAGGATGGAAAGCAGTATCGGATTCTTCGCACGTTTGCCAAGACGGAGAAGGGCGATGAGTTTCATTTGTATGACTTGGCAACCAATTTAGAGTGCGAGGACTACTCGGCAAATATTGGAGAGGAGCTTTTTGACATAGATAGTGCTTCATTTAAGAGAAGTATCTATCTTGTGCAAAGTGAAGTGCTTACAGATACCTCGGATGGAATTCATGCAAAGCTTGGAAATCTGGTAGAGAACACCAATGACATGAATAGCTACGAGGCGGCAATGGAACGCCTTAAGAATTTAAGCAACGCGCTGACCCCGAGTCGTGCCACAGGCTCTTTAAAAAAGCGTAAAGGACAGATTGTAGAGCTGAAGCAGGAATTGATTCGAACGGAAGTGGCGGATGAGAGTGTAAGTACGTTAAAGCATAAAATGCAGGAACTTACGGAGCTAAAGCAGACACAGGAGGAGACCAAGCGAAGTCTTCTGAATCGTGTAAAGGCAGTCAGTGAGGCGGATTCTAAGAAAGAAAAGCAGAAGCATTATCAGTTTTTAGTGAACGAGGCGAATCGCAAGAGAGGGCATTTAAAGGAATGGAAGGCAAATTTTCCGGGAACGATTCCAGAGGAGGAAGCTTTGCGGGATTGTTTGGAGAAGGCGAGAAGCTTATCGGAATATGAGACCTCTATGCAGAATTTTTCTCTAACAGAGGAAGAGAAAACACTTTTGGGACAGGCTCCACTGCTGGAAGGGGAGCATAACTTTCATTACGTTATACAATTAAGCGAGGAACTGAAGGAATTAAGAAATCAGATTTCGCAGAAGGAACAGCAAAAGGAGCTGCTTACTACGATCGCAAAGCAAGGGGAGAGCACGCAAATCTCTCATTATGAGGAACTGGCTGAAAAGAAGATTACGAAGACTGCAGGTATTGTAATGTCAGTCGGTGGAGGAATTCTTCTGATTTGTGGTGTGTTACTGGCACTTATGAGAGCAGAAGCGTTACCAATAGGTCTTGGACTTTTGGGCGTGGGAATCCTAGGTGTGATAATTGGAGCTGGAAAGCTAATCGCTGCGGATAAGAAGGCGCGTAGGCTAGAGGCTTTGAAGAAAGCTCGCGAGCTGGAAGAAGTTCATCAAAAGGAAAAATGGGAACCGGTTCATCAAATGGCGGATAGTATTGCAAAAACAAGAGAAGAATATGAGAGAAAGCAAAAAGAAATAGAAAGCTTTCTACGCCGTTTCCAAATGGAAGGAGCACCGGAGCAGTATACGGCTATGCTGTATGAGTTAAAGAATAAGGCGGCACAGGTGAAGCGTTTGCAGGAAAAAAGCGCGAAACAAATCGAAGCCAGAGAGCGTTTTTCGGAGTTACAGGAGGAAATTGTACAGTACCTTGCATCCTGCGAAATTCATGCACAGGAGAATTTAATCTCCCAGCTTTCTGTATTGCGAACCCAGGTGAGTGAGTATAAGAATGCAGTAAGAGATTACGAGCAGGCATTGGAGCGGGTGAATGCATTCGAAGCAACAAATGAGATGGCGCACATCTATGAGAATATGGATGAAAACCTAGAGGATGAGGTGTCCATTGAGGAATTGAACCAGCAAATTCGACAGGCTGATGAAGCCATTGAAGAGAGCAGAGGCTATATGGAAGCCGTTCGAATTCAATTGGAAAGCTTGCAGGCACAATTGGACGAGTTGGATGAAAAAAAGGCACTCCTCGCAGAGTTAGAAGCACAGCAGGAAGAGGAGGCGCATCAGTTTACAGTTGTGAGTGAAGCGCAGAAGTATTTGCAGGGAGCGCGCGAACAGTTAACAGCGCGCTATATGGCACCAATTTCTAAGGGATTTGAGAAGTATTTTCAAATGCTTACTTCCTGCATGGACAAAGACTGGATGGTAGATGCCAACATGGAGCTCAAGATGAAGGAGCGAGGAGAGTATCGTGATGCAAGATGGTTTTCTGAGGGCTATCAGGATTTGATAGGAATATGCATGCGTTTGGCCTTGGTAGATGCCATGTATGAAGGAGAAAAGCCATTCCTATTGTTGGATGATCCTTTTGTAAATTTGGATGAAAATAAGGTAAAAAATGGAAACCAGATGCTGTGTGCACTTGCAAAGGAATATCAAACGATATACTTTACTTGCCATAGTAGTAGAACTCCGGAGCTGTACTGACGGAATAATGGGGAAACTTATCTAAACTAGAAGAACTATATACAAAAAGATAGAATTTTGATAAAATTTGTTACATACTTGTATACACTTGTGGGTAAAATGGGTATACTCGGTGGTATACATGGGGATAATTGCGTTAAGTAGAGTTATGAGAAGGCGTAATGGAGGATTTTGATTTATGAAGCCAATGAAGGCAGCTATGGGGTATTTCAGCGAGGCGAACGTGCGTAGACTCGTTGAAATTTTAGACGACACGGAGCGGATGCTTTTCATCAAGGATGTGCAGAACAATGAGTTTTTGTTTGCAAATAAGGCATGTCTAAAGTACTTGGGAATGAATGAAAGAGACTTAGAGGATGATGCGGGGTGTCTTCAAGAGGTTAAGAGAGATTTGAAGGGGCGGTTTACGGAATATCGTAAGACCTCAAGGGATGCGTCTATTGTGTTTGATGAAGCAGAAAAGCGATATTTTGATTTGCGCGAGCAGGAAATTGTTTGGCAGGATCGAGTTCTCGCATTTGTGTATTTATCGGATATAACAGAGAGAATAGAGAAAGAAGAGGAAGAAAAGTCTCGTTATAAGAGACACTTGAAAGCAATTCTTCGTATGAATCGCCATGCAATTAGTAGTACGCAGGTTAATCTGACTCAGAATACTTGCGCGACAACGTATATGAAGCAGGATGGAGGCGAGCTTCCGACCAACGCCAGCACATATGAGCAATTTGTATACTATTTGTCATGTGGTTGCTACGATGAAATAGAAAAGAAGAAGTTTCAAGAGACTTTTCGAAGAGAAAATCTTCTTGAGGAGTATGCAGCTGGTAACCATGTAGTACAGCTGAGACATTCCTTTTTGATGGGGAATGGAAAGTATTTGCTTCTTACAACTACGATTGATTTGATATGCAATCCATATACGGGAGATATTGAGGGTATCTTTTACTCTCATGATGTTACGGGTGCATATTTGGACCGGCAAATTAAAAAATTATTGCTGGAGAAGCAGTATGAATCGATTGCACTCATTGATGTCGAGCGCGACGCATTAATGGTTTATAACGGGGTGGTTCCAGAGACAGCGGGAATCAATTCATCGGTGATGGATTCGGGACGAACCTACAAACAATTGTGCGATTTTTGGGCAGATTATTTTATTCCAGTGGATGAGCGGGAACAATTCCTTAAGGATGCGACGTTAGAGAATGTTTTAGAAATGCTGGCCAAGAGTGAAATGTACGAAATTACATTAAATATTGTAATTGATGCGGGAGTTATTCGTCAAAAAAGAATGAAGTATTTCTATTTGGATTATCGCAAGGATACCATTGTTTTGACGGAAGAGGATTTAACCTCAACATTAGAGAATGATTTTCTTACAGGAGGTTTTAATCGAAAAGGCTTTGTGGATCATGCAGAACTTATTTTATCAAAAAGAACGGAAAAAGAAGAGTTTGCAATTTTATTCTTTGATGTCAATCGCTTCAAAGCCATCAATGAGAGATTTGGTGTGTCAAAAGGCGACATTGTTCTTCGCAATTGCCATGAGTCAATTAAGAAATCGGCGCTTGAACCATTGGTAGTGGGAAGACTAGAAGCAGACCATTTTGTTTGCTTAGTGGAAAAGGACAAGCTTAATTTCGATATTTTAACTTCTTTATGTCATAATACATGTAATGTCGGGGACAAGCGTTTTGATTGTTCTTGTCAGTGTGGTATTTATATCATTTCTGACAAAACGGAAGGCGTTAACGGAATGTGTGATCGCGCTAGCCTTGCAAAAGAATATATTGAGGATCCTTATCTTCATCCATATGCAATCTTTAATGCTTCTATGAAGGTCGCTTATATGGCGAAGAATGAAATCTTGTCGGAGCTTGATGCAGCACTTAAGAATCAGGAATTTGTTGTATACTATCAGCCAATATACAGTGCGAAGGAAAAGAAGCTTGTTGCAGCAGAAGCATTGATTCGTTGGAATAGTCCAAAGCAGGGAATGATTTCACCAGGAGTCTTTATTCCAGCGTTAGAAGAAAATGGACACATTTCAGAGGTTGACGCATTTGTAGCACAACGTGTTCGAGCATTTCAGGCAGAACGCCATCAAAACAAGCGGCATATGATTCCAGTGGAAATCAATTTATCTTGGAGTGATTTCTACGATAAGAATCTGATAGAGAATATTATCCATGGAATACAGAGCGCAGGCTCACCAATGGGTAGTATCAATATCGAGATAACCGAGTCAACGTATTCTTCTATAGCAGAGGAAAGCTCAGAGGTGCTTCGAAGAATTCGAAATGCAGGAAGTAAGATTCTTGTGGATGATTTTGGAAGCGGATATTCTTCCTTTAGCACGATTCAGGATCTTGATTTTGACGTTCTTAAACTGGACATGGGATTTGTCCGTAAGATAGGGAATAACGAGAAGGCGGAGCAAATTATTGCATCTATGATTACGATGGCTCACAGCATTCATGCACAGGTTATTGCGGAAGGTGTAGAAACGCAGGAACAATTAGACTTCTTAGTGGCGCATGACTGTGACTTAATTCAAGGCTATTACTTCTCGAAACCACTTCCAGAAGAGGAATTTATTGCTCTGTTAGATATGCAGAGTGCATAGCATAAACACATAAAATAATCACGAAGGACTGCCAGTGGCAGTCCTTTTTTTACTTATAGGAATTTCCTATAAGTAAAAAAACGCTCCGCGGGGATGCGACTGATGCGCAGAGGAATATTGCAAGCTAAGGCTTGCGCGCATCAGCGCGCAAAGTGTGCAAAGCCCTCTTTGTTGATATAGGAAATTAGGTCTCAGCATTTTTGGACAAAAAACAGGAAACTATGTGTGCAATTTGCTGAAAAAAAGCGAATATGAATTCTAGTATTGCATCTAATTAACTAAAAAAGTATGATTAATTAAAAGGGTTAATTAATTATGGGATCCCGTAAGGGAATAAGAATTAGGGGGATGCATATCGTGGTAGAACGTTTTGCAGGACTTCATATTGAGGTCGGTTTTGGTGAGAACCAATTTACAATGTCGCGTGGAAGCTTCAAGTATAAGCAGAAGCTTCAAGACAGAAAAGCACTTACAAAGATAATGGACAAGAAGCAAGATGGGGAACGTATCATTACCTTTGTGGAGGAAGCTACAGGAAAGAAACTAGTTGTGGAATTGCGTGAGGAAGAAGGAAGAACACATCTCATTACGCAGAGCTGTGAGGGGGATTGGAATCGCTTTTGGATTCGTTTCGATGCAGAGGCTGGCGAGCATATTTATGGCTGTGGAGAGACCTACTCCAAATTTGACTTACGTGGAGAAAAGGTTCGTATTTGGGTGGCAGAACATCAGAACACAAGTCGTATTTCCAAAAAGATTATCAAGGAAAAGCTGAGAGGAAAGCGCCCAAAGAAGACTTTGAAATTTAGTGCATATGAATCGTATTACGCACAGCCAACCTTTGTTTCCAGCAATCGGTACTATGTGCATGTGAATACCAATTCCTATGCAGAGTTTGATTTCACAAAGAAGGAATCCATTACCTTGTATCTCCAAGAGAAGCCAGATATTTATATGGAATCGGGAAAAGATTTTGCGGAGATTTCTGAGAAACTAACATCTTTACTCGGAAGACAGCGAGAACTTCCAGACTGGATATACGATGGGGGAATCGTGGCAATTCAGGAAGGCTGTGAGGCAGTTGACCGCAAGATTGAGAAGGCTCTTGCACAAGGCGCTAAGATTAATGGAGTGTGGAGTCAGGACTGGTCCGGGTGCCGCAGAACCGGCTTCGGTTATCAGGTTATGTGGAATTGGACTTATGATAAGGAGTTGTATCTAGACCTTCCAAACAAGATTAAAGAATGGAAGGAAAAGGGCGTTCATTTCCTAGGTTATATCAATCCATTTTTGGCAATTGAAAAGGAAATTTATCAGGAAGCAAGTAAGAAGGGATATTGCGTAAAGGATAAAGAAGGAAAAGACTATTTAGTTACCATTACGACTTTTCCGGCAGCAATGATTGATTTTACCAATCCAGACGCATACAACTGGTATAAGAATTTAATTAAGGAAAATATGATAGGAATTGGCATGAGCGGTTGGATGGCAGATTTTGGGGAATACCTTCCAATTGATGCAGTGCTTTATTCCGGAGAAAATGCGGAGAAAATACATAATCAGTGGCCAGCGATATGGGCGAAGATGAATCGAGAGGCCATTGAAGAATGTGGAAAAGAGAAGGAGGTATTCTTTTTCACACGAGCTGGTTACACAGAGACCATTCGTCATTCAGCAATGATGTGGACAGGGGATCAACATGTCGATTGGTCGGTGGATGATGGCCTTCCTGCTGTTATTCCAGCAACGCTTTCACTTGCAATGAGTGGATATGGAATTAGTCATTCTGATGTGGGTGGATATACCACAATTATGCATATGCGTAGAAGCAAAGAACTGTTACTTCGCTGGGAGGAGATGAATGTTTTCTCACCATTATGGAGATCACATGAGGGGAATCAGCCAGTCAATAATGTGCAGTTTGATGACGATGAGGAGCTTATGAAGCAGCTACGCCTTTGCACCCATCTGCATTTGGAATTGAAAGAGTATTTGAAGGCATGCGTTCAGGAGGAAATCGAGAAGGGAACTCCTGTGATGCGACCATTGTTTTATCATTACGATGAAGACTTCTGTTATACAGAGATGGCAGAGTATCTTTTGGGAAGAGATATTTTGGTGGCCCCTGTTTTGGAGGAGGGCGCAATTACAAGAAATGTGACACTTCCAAACGATGAGTGGGTACATCTGTTGACCGGGGAGGAATATCATGGTGGCAAGGTGCTTGTGGGGGCACCGGTTGGACTTCCACCTGTATTTATTCGTAAATCAAGTCCATACGCCAAGCAGTTAGTGGAGCGTATGAGTGCAATGATAAAATAAAGATATCATGTATGGAAAGGGGTTTTTAACATGAACAACAAGAGAGAGAATTCATTTAGTGCGAGACTTTTATATGGTCTTGCAGACATTTACGGTGGAGGTGCATTCGTAATTATTGGTACCTTCTTTACCGTGTTTCTTACAAAGGCGCTTGGTATGCCAACGGCGCTCGCAGGAACCATTCCACTAATTGGAAAGGTTTGGGATGCGATTACGGATCCACTTATGGGAAATATTTGCGATAGAACCACATCCAAGTTTGGTGCAAAGCGTTTCTTTATTTTGATTGGTAGTATTATTTCTGCTATTACCTTTGTATTGATGTGGTTAAGCTTCCCATTCAGTACAACCATGGGACAGTACTTCTTCTATATGCTGATGTACATTTTGTTCTCAACCGGTTTTACGGTTGTAATGGTTCCATACAATGGATTACTTCCAGACATGGTGGATGATTATACAACACGTGGCAAGTTTTCTGGTGTGCGAATGATTTGCTCTACATTTGGTGCTATTCTTGCTGGTTTGATTCCATCTATTTTGATTAAAGATAATACCAACACAAGCTCATACCTTACAGTAGCGCTTATCTTTGGTGTGATTTTCTTTGTTGTAATTTTAGTAACCTTCTTCGGCACCTGGGAAAGACAGAAGGAGCCAGTAAAAGTTGGATTTGCAGAGAGCTTTGTACAATCACTTACCGTATACAAAAGTCGTAGCTTCCGCCTTTTCATTGGAATTTTCTTATGTGGACAGGGTGCAGCAGACTTTGTAACCGGCTTAGCTGTATATTATGTGGATGATGTGCTAAACGCGTACAACGGTGGTAAATTCACCATGTTAATGGGAATTATTTTATTATCACAGTTCGTGGGAACCATTATCTTTACTCCAGTTATGACTAAGACATCTAAGAGATTTCCATTGTTATTTGGATTCCCACTTAGAATTGTTGCAACAATCGCATTGCTATTCGTTAGCTACGAAGGGGTAAACTTCAATATTATTTTGGTATTATCCTTCTTAATTGGTATTGGTATGGCTGGATCTTCTACAAGTATTTATGCGATTCTTGCAGATATGGCAGACATTGATGAGCTGATTACCTCCATCAATCGTCCAGCAATTTGTTCAGCGATGGCAACCTTCGTTCGTAAAATTATCGCAGGACTTTCAAGTGCAGTAATCGGTGTGTTACTTTCTGTTGTAGGCTACAATGAGGCAATTGCAGCAGCTGGTGAGCGCCAGGCTATGGCAACACAGCAGGGAATTACTTACATTTATGTATTTGCTCCATTGGTACTTATGTTATTTACCTTATTGTTTGCAATTCTTTTCCCAATGAGAAAGAAAGAGTTTGGAGTAATTAAGAAAGAAATCGCACGTAGAAAAGGCGAAGAGACTTCCAAAGCAACTCCAGAGGAGATTGCAATCTGTGAGAAAGTAACTGGATTTGCATACGATAAACTTTGGAATCGTGATAACGCATTGAAATTCCGTTAGGAGAGAAAGGAGGAGTCAGGATGCGTAATTCGGGAATCAATATGTCACAAATGAAGAAGAACAATCGTGGCTCCATCCTTCGTTATATCAACGAGAAGGGACCCGTATCCAGAAAGGATATCGCAGAAGGAACAGGACTTACCCCTGCGGCTGTCACGGTTATTTGCGCAGATTTGATGGCAGAGGGGATGTTGACGGAACTAGGAACTGCAGACAATGCCAAAGGTGTTGGCCGCAAAAAGGTTCTGGTTGATTTAAATTACAATTATTGTTCCGTTCTTACAATCAATATGGATTCGAATCGAACGGTCTGTTCCATTTCTAATCTCAAAGGGGAGTGTAGAAGAAAGGAAACGATTCCGACAGATGGTAATATGGATGCTACGCTTTTTCTAAAGAAAGTCGCAGAGCTGTGTAAGAAGATGCTGGCGGAAGAGAAGGAGCGGCAGGAATCGTTACAATCGGCACTCATGCTTGCAGGAAAGGAGAATCTTATAGCAGCTTCCTTAGACCCGGAGGTAAAAGTGGTAAGCATGGTACTTCCTGGTCTTGTGGACAAGGAGACGGGCATTAGTATTCGGGCCTACGGTATCTGGGAAGAAGCAGTTCCCGTGGCAGACATTCTTAAGAAAGAGCTGGGATTTCCGGTTATTCTGGAAAACAATGTAAATGCATTTGCGCTGGCGGAGATTCTTTTTGGAGAGGGAAGACAGTACGAGCAGTTATTATTGATCAAATGGGGACCTGGTGTTGGTAGTACGATTATTGTGAATAGTCAGATTTACGAGGGACGCCACAAAAAGGCGGCTGAAATTGGACACATTATCATTGAGCCAGAGGGACGCACCTGCAGTTGTGGAAGACGGGGATGCCTTGAGACTCTGATTAGCTATCAGGCACTGGCAAAACAAATTCCATTTGAACCGGATAAATTTGGTAGTTGTTATGCACAGCTTGTGCCGAAGGGAGAAGCAAAGTCCTGGGAACGCGCTATTGATGTATATGCGCGTACAATCGTGAATTCTATGACACTTTTGGCGCCGGATAAGGTGATTTTGTTTGGAAAGCTTTTTGACAGCGAAGTCATTCAGGAGGCGTTGCGAAAGGCATGTAAAGCTTACGATTCGCAGATGGAGGATACGCAGCTTGCGGCATCGAGTCTATCTGATAAGGAAGATTATATCGGACCAGTGGCCGTCTATTTAAAAATGAAATGCGAAGAATAAGAAGAGGGAATCTTGCTGTGAGGGCAAGGTTCCTTTTTGAGTTGATAGGAATAATAACTAGTTTGATTTGTTCGCAAAGTATTCTTTGTTCTGTTATTTTGTGAAAAAGCAGAGTATAATAGGGGTAAAAGTACTATGCTTGGGATGGAAGTATAGCACAGAGAAGAAAATGCTGTGCGTAGAGGAAGTATAGAGCAAAGAAAGAATTGTTGTGCGTAGAGGTAAGTATAGTACGTAAAAGAAATAGTTGAGCGTGAAAGAAATTATAGTACATGGAGGAACGTATGGAAAAAGTAATCTTAGGAAAAACAGGGCTTGAAGTCGCAAGAATGGGACTGGGTGGAATTCCAATTCAAAGAACGGATGTGGAGCACACCAAATTGTTGCTTAATGAAATGATGAAAAGAGGAATGAATTACATTGATACAGCCAAAGGCTATACGGTAAGTGAGGCATATTTGGGAGAAGCCTTAGAAGGAATTCGCGAACATTTTGTGTTGGCAACGAAGTCACCAGCTGGAAGTAAGGCAGATATGGAGGCAGATATTGCTAACAGCTTGCGCGCTTTCCGAACAGATTATATTGACATCTACCAGGTGCATAATCCAAGTGCGGAAAAACTGGATGAAATCCTTGCTCCAGGTGGCGCATTGGAAGCTATGATGGAAGCGAAGGAAGCAGGAAAGGTAGGGCATCTTGGACTTACCACACATTCCCTTGCAGTATTTGAGCGTGCATTGGAACTGGATTGGGTAGAAACCATTATGTTCCCTTATAATATCGTAGAGAAGCAGGGAGAGGAATTAATCGCAAAATGCAAAGAAAAGAATATTGGATTTATCGATATGAAGCCACTGGCAGGTGGAGCTATTGAGGATGCATCTTTGGCATTGCGCTTTATTGCAGCAAATCCAAATGTTACAGTTGTTATCCCAGGCATGGCTGAAGTGGAGGAATTGGAGCAAAATGCAAATGCGGTAGAGAATACAGCGCCACTTTCTGCGGAAGAAGAGATGGCCTTTGAGAAGGTACGGAAACAATTGGGAGATACCTTCTGCCGTAGATGTGGATACTGTAAACCATGTACAAAGGGAATCGATATTCCTCAGGTCTTCATTTTAGGTGGTTATTTGGATCGTTACGGTCTTGGAGATTGGGCAAAGGATCGTTATGAGCCAATGGAGAGCAAAGCAGGGGATTGTGTAGGTTGTGGGGTCTGTGAAACCAGATGCCCATATCATCTTCCAATTCGTGATATGCTGAAAAATTATGCGAAGAAATTCGGAAAATAGAAGGATTAAGGGAAAATGTAATTATCCGGGAAAAATATCTAAAAATATGGGTTGACTTTTTCAAATAATAGAAATATCATACTAATAAATATTCAAACTATGTGAATAAAAATACATATAGGAATACGTACCCAAAAAGAAAATGCAGTATGCGAAGCAAGAAGCAGAGCAAGCTGCTACGCTATTTCAAAAGAAAATAGTTGTTCACGGAAGTTAGGGAAAGAAGGAATTATAGTATGAGTAAATTTGAATATGTTGACGGTGGTGTATGCGCGGCAATTGGATTTAAGGCGAATGGAGTAAACTGTGGACTGAATGCAAACAAAGAGAAGAATGATTTAGGAATGATTTATTCGGAAGAAATTTGTAATGCAGCAGCAGTTTATACTACAAATAAAGTAAAGGGCGCTCCGATTCTTGTGACGAAAGCGAATCTGGCAAAGTCAGGAAACAAAGCAAAGGCTGTTATTGTAAACAGTAAGAATGCCAATACCTGTAATGCGGATGGAGAAGAGAAAGCAAACAAAATGTGCGCACTTGCTGCTGAGGCATTAGGAATTCTTCCAGAGGAAGTTATTGTGGCATCAACCGGTGT
>JAZUHO010000104.1:0-2098 GCA_045641745.1 Agathobacter sp.
TAGGATTGACATTGGATTTGCCAGCCAACGAACGCGTGGAGGGCACGATTGCAACAAGTGTGTATGCGGTACAGAAGGGGTGCGCCTTTGTACGTGTGCATGATGTTAAGGAGAATATGCGAGCGATTCGTATGGCGCAGGCGATACATCGTTTTGAATAATATAAAAGAGGAGTGAGCATGGAATACATAGAAATGGATCAAATTCGAATCACTGGACTTAAGATATATGCATATCATGGCGTATTATCGGAAGAAAAAGAAAAAGGTCAGGATTTTTATATCAATGCAACTTTGTTTTTGGATTGTCATAAGGCAGGGAAAACGGATGCGCTGAGTGATGCATTAGATTATGCAGAGGCATGCGCGTTTATGACAGAGGTGTTTACAAAGAGAAGCTACGATTTAATTGAGAAAGCATGTGAAGAAGTGGCGACACAGATGCTTCTTCGTTTTCCTTCTTTACATGGAATTGAAGTGGAAGTGAATAAACCACATGCACCAATTGGCCTTCCGTTTGAGAATGTTTCTGTTTGTATGAAACGTGCATGGCATAAAGCGTATCTTTCTTTTGGATCCAACATGGGGGACCGCCATCAATATGTAAAGAATGGGATTGCCGGATTACAGGCACATCCACTTATTCGTAATGTAAAAGTGTCGAATTTAATAGAGACAGAGCCATATGGACCCGTAGAACAAGAGGTTTTCCTAAATGGCGCAATGGAATTAGAAACCATATTGTCACAGGAAGAGCTGCTTTGCGTACTTCACGACCTGGAGCAGCAGGCGAACCGTGTTCGTAAAATTGTCTGGGGACCAAGAACCTTAGATCTGGATATTGTTTTTTATGACCATATGGTTTATGAGAGTGATACCTTAATAATTCCCCATGTGGATATGCAAAATCGTTTATTCGTATTAGAACCATTGATGGAGCTGTGTCCAAACTATAGACATCCGATTCTTGGAAAGACCGTGCGTCAAATGTTGGAGGATTTAAAGTAATGCAGGCAATATTGTTTGATTTGGACGGAACACTGATTGATTCGAGTGAGGGAATTACAAAATCAGCACAGTATGCGCTAAAGAGCAAGGGAGTGCAGGCAAAAGCAGAAGATTTGTTATGCTTCATCGGACCGCCTTTGGATGGCTCGTTTATGAAACACTACGGTTTTTCGAAAGAAGAAGCAAAGGAATTGATCATCAAATATCGGGAACGATATAATGAAAAAGGCGTATATGAATGTAAACTTTATCCGGGCGTGGAAGCGACCTTAAAAGAATTGAAGCAAGCGGGCTACCGCATAGGAATGGCAAGTTCCAAGCCGGAGGTGGCATGCCGACGCATTATGCAATATCATGGAGTGTTTGACTTGTTTGACGATATCGTAGGAGCCACAGAGGATGGAAGAATTGCCACGAAGGAGCAGGTGCTCTCAGAAGTGTTCCGGAGATGGGAGGACATTCCAAAAGAAGAGATGTGCCTTGTAGGAGATACTATCTATGATGTAGATGGAGCAAAATGTCATGGACTTCCATGTATTGCCGTATCCTTTGGTTTTGGCGACATGGATGAAATGCTACAGGCAGGGGCAGTTGCTCGATGCGACGATTTGACAGACTTGCCAAGACTTCTTAGAGAACTTGAGGAACGCCAATAAATGAGAACGCAGAATGGATAGGAAGTGAGTGGAGATAATGTATAATCAGGATCATATTTTTAACCGTATTTGGGCAGTGGTATACCCTCTTGGAATCTATTATGTGGTAATTAGCATTGTGATGTTTTTGGCGCAGATGATCATAGGACAGGATAGCGCGCATTATATGCTTTGCCAAATTATAGCAAGTATTGTAACAATTCCTGTAATCGCGCAATTTTATATACAGGATAGCCGGTTGATAAGCGCTGCGCCTACGGAAGTCGAGAGGGATGCTACTATCCAGTGGAAAAAAGGAATTGTCTGGAAGCTATTACTTATTGTGGTTGCGATGAGTATGCTAGGAACTTCGCTAAATAATTTAATTACCATGTCACCTCTGGTGGAATGGTCAGAAGGGTATAAGGAGGCAAATCAGGGCTTTTATGGAAGCAC
>JAZUHO010000105.1:0-13169 GCA_045641745.1 Agathobacter sp.
TGCAGAAGGTGCACCATAACGACAAGATGAGGAATTCAGTTTTGGAAATGCCAAATCGTCTCCAAGCTTCTTAATATTCTTAAGCAACTCATAAAAATTTCCTGATATCGTAAAATTCCTAATTGGCTCCGCTTTCTTGCCATCACGAATCCTAAATCCGGAAGAAAGAAGCGAGAAATCACCGGATAGTACATGTGCACCTGCATGAAGTCCCGTAAGCTGGCATACCATAATTCCATCCCCGATTTCCTCCATTAATGCTTCCTTTGTGTACGTTCCTGGCTTAATATAAAAGCTTCCTGGAAATGTCGTGATTGGTGCCGTATATCCAGCCTTGAATCCATTTCCTGTTGATTGTACTCCATCAACATTTGCTGATTTTAGATTATATAAAAATGTCTTTAATGTTCCCTCAGAAATAACCTCTTTCGCAAATGTGGCAACCCCTTCATCGTCAAAAGTTCTCTTTGTTGGCGCATCCTTATATAGAGGATCATCAATTAAGGTAATGATCTCAGCTGCAATCTGTTCCCCGACTTTCCCCTTCAACATGGATAAATCCTTCTGTACTGCTTCCCCATAGAATATACTAGAAAAAGCACTTAGAAGCGTGTAAAGTGCCTCGTTATCCAGAAGACATTTATATTTCCCTGTTGGAACACTTTTCGCTCCAACCGTTTCAACGGTTTTGGTAACTGCTGTGTTTGCGATTTCATTCGCCAATTTTGTTACCGTCTCAAAATCACTTATTTTTCCTTCAAAGTGCGTATATTTCTCGTCCCTATCCGCTAGAATAATTTCGGAGCCAACATAGCAGCAAGAAGCGGTATCCTTTAAATCAAGACCTTTGGAATTGCTAAGCATATAACTAACAGTCTCTGTTCCCACAAAGGTTTGCGTTCCATCACTCACCCGGCTGTCTGCTGCATAGTTTGCCTTCTGCATCTCAAATCCCATGGTAATAAGTTCATTTCCCGAAGGCTCGTAAAATTCCTTCTCAGAAACGGTTGCATATGCATCGCCTTTTCCATGGATAAAGGACTTCTCCTCCACCTCAAGAGCCTTTGTATTATCAATTGCATTTAATACAATGCTTCTGGCATCTTCCTTTGTAAGTGCCTGTGTTGCAGCATTGCCACTCTTCCCATCGATTACACACCGAAAGCAGACTCCCCTGTCATCTGTACAGTTATAACTTTTGAGTTCCTGCTTAACAATCGTAATTCCCACTTCCGTTGCCTCTGTTGCATATAGCTCATAATCTGTCAGCTTCATTTCTTCCGCCACAGCAAATACTTCCTGTTTAAATTCTTCGTATGTCATTGCACGCTCCTCCTATCTTCCACCTACTGTAATTGACGATACACGGATAAGAGGTTGTCCCACATCCGTTGGAATACTTCCCGAAGAAGAACCACACATTCCCTGACCACGATCTAGATTCTTTCCTACCATATCAATTTTCTGAATAATATCGGATCCTTTTCCGATTAAGCTGGCTCCTCGCACAGCCTCACAAATTTTTCCATTTCGAACAATATAGCCCTCATCTACCGCGAAATTGAACTGACCAGTCGCTGTATTTACAGAACCGCCTCCCATCTTTTTCGCATAGAGACCATATTCTATGGAAGCAATAATGTCCTTATCCTCATCATTTCCAGCCGCAATGTACGTATTTGACATACGTGATGTTGGCGCAAAAGCGTAGCATTGGCGTCTTGAACAACCTGTTGATTCCATCCCCATACGTCTTCCATTCAGCTTATCTACAAGATAATTTTTCAACACACCATTCTCAATCAGAATATTTTTCTGTGAAGGCGTTCCCTCATCGTCAATGTTATAGGAACCCCATGCATTTGGAATGGTTGCATCGTCAATTGCAGTCACCTTCGGATTCGCAATCTGCTGTCCCAGCTTTCCACAGAACTGCGAGCTTCCAACTGCCACTGAGGTTGCCTCTAGGGAATGGCCACATGCTTCGTGGAAGATAACGCCTCCGAAACCGTTCTCAATAGCAACCGGCATAACTCCCGCATCAATATATCCGGCATGAATCATTGTCATTGCCTGTTCAGCGGCTTCCCTACCTGTCGCCTTTGGATCAAATTGGTCAAACAGCTCTAAGCCTACGCGCGCACCGTGAGATGCCGCACCATTTTGTGTTTCTCCGTTTTTATTTACAATTGCATTTATTGTCATGCGGGTTCGAATCTGGCGATCTCTTGCCAAAAGTCCCTCCGTATTCGCTACTAAAATATTGTGATCCACGTCCATAACAACGCCCTGCACCTGTGTAATGTCACTATGATAATTCTTAGCGGAATTCCACGCCTCTCGCAGAAAATCAATTTTTGTTGCATTTGCAGCCTCACATGGGAAAAGGCGTACTGGATGAATATCTATAACTTTCTTTTCTGTCAAAATAATATCGGAAAAAGTTCCTGCTCCAAACATTGCATCAGCCACCTTCTGTGCACAATCGTATACTGCGCTTGGTTCAAGGGACGAGCATGAGCCTGCTATGCATTGTGTTCCTTTAAAGATTCGAATTCCGACACCGGCAATGATACTGTCCGAAATCCCATCTACCTTAGCTGCTATCATATTTATTTTCTTTTCCGTTGATCTTTCCACAAAGATTTCCGCAAAATCTGCACCTGTGGAAACGGCGATTGCCAACGCCTTTTCTAATACATCTTTTCTTAGCATGAATATAACTCCTTTATCTTTTATCCTTTATAAGCTAATACTATTTCCAGTAGATTGTCAAACTGTTCTGTGTAGCATTTGTGATAGGTCGTTAAAATCTCTATCACTCGGTTTGTTTAACAAATTCTGGTACGTATTTGGAGCTTATTCTGCACAAATGCATAAAAAGCCCTTTGTGTTAGCCCAAAAGTTTCATCTTTATAAATAACGCTAACACAGACACTGGTATCATCTATCTGATAGAGAACGATATCATGTTTTTGCTCCATTTACGAATTATTCTTTCGGTGAATTTCAAACGTCGACATCACATTAACAAAAACGGCATAGTCCAGTAATCGTAATCACTAAACTATGCCGATTTTTCCAAAAGACAAGAACCCCTAATCTGTACCGTCCAAAGGATATCTCTTTCTTGTTATAAGAGCGATAGACGGGGCTCGAACCCGCGGTCTCGACCTTGGCAAGGTCGCGCGTTACCAACTACGCCACTATCGCATGTGTTCTGCTTTCCTCAAGCACAAGATATAGTATACTCAGTGTGGCTCCTCTTGTCAACAATTATTTTCATTTTTTTCAAACCTTTTTTCAACCATTTTTCAAAAGGCATGGTACCCTCCATTTATCGGAAAGTCCATGCCTCTGATTTGCATCTTAACTATTTTCTGCGCTTTGCTTACATCCTTACTATAGATTTCTTAATTGTTTACCCCTTGATGAACCATCGGTGTAGTCTCATCCATAGCTTTGAATGTATATCCATTTGCTAGTCCCCACTCAATAATCTGGCCTACTGCATCCACACTAAAGCCCTTGATATCATGCTGAAGGACGATTGCAACATTCTGTCTACTGCAACCATTGATTACGTTCTGCACTACCTGCTGCGTGCTGGTGGTTCCACCTGCATCTCCACTTGATACATTCCAATCGCAATATTGGATACCTCTACTCTGTACCTCGTTTACCAAGCTGCTCATAACGCCAGAACAGTAATGTCTACTAACTGTGTTCGAAGCACCTCCTGGGAAACGAAGAATAGAAGAAGGAGCACCTGTCTGAGCCGTAATAATATCGTTCATTGCATTCATATCCCAAATAAAGGAATCCACACTTGAATATATCTGAGAATAATTGTGTGTCAGAGAATGAATGGCCACAGTATGTCCTCTTCTCGCCTCTTCCCCGATCATATACTGGTAATCAGATCGCATGTTTGTAACAAAGAAGGTGGCTTTCACTCCATATTGATCTAAAATATCTAAAAGTCTTTGTGTATATGGTCCCGGTCCGTCATCAAAAGTCAGGTAAATCACACGGTCCCCAGGTGGAACACTTGGAAAACTATAGGCATTCTGTACCTTAACCACTCGTATTACGCTACTTTGATTTCCCGCCGCATCTGCTACCGTATAAGTCAACTCATAGGTGCCTACAGTATTAACATCAACATTACCGGAAACGGATACCTTATCCGTAATATCACCATCTAGGGCATCCACTGCTTGGTATCCTGGTTCCGAATAATTCTGTCCCACAAGCAGATTGTAATTTTTCCTTCCTGCAAGGGTAATTTCTGGTGCTATCGTATCCACTACATGAATCACACGTGAAATCTCCGCTGTATTTTCAGACGAATCCTTCACCGTATAGGTAAGTGTATAATCACCAAGCGTTGCTGTATTCACTTCCCCAGATACTGTGGTATTTGCTGTAATATCTCCGTCATAGTTATCCGTCGCCTGATACCCAGCCTCCTCATAATTATCACCCGCATTTAAGGTGATTTCAGCATCTCCCAAAAGGGTAATCGTTGGTGCCTTCGTATCCTCAACCTTCACCTGCTGCACTGCAACGCATTGTTTCTTCTTATAACAAGCAGAATATGTAATCTCATAGGTGCCGAGTTTTGTCACATCCACATCACCCTCAGTATTCACCTCTAAGTCCTTGGCTCCATTATGAAATACTGGTTTATTTACATATGCGTGCACCGAAGGTTTTTCATAAGCCTCTCCATATTCCACATGCACCTCCGACTCTGCCAAGTCAATTTTAATCGAGGCTCCAAGCTCATTTATGGCAAAGCATGCGCACACTGCCAACACCAATGCAAATACTGCGCCACCAATTTCTATCATTAGTTTTTTATTCATTTGTACCTTATTCCTTCCCTTGTATCCTCTCTATATAATATCACTTTTTCACTATTAATCTAGTCCAAATCAGTAAAAGAGAACTAGAAAATATATCCATAGCTTATTCTTCTCTATTTTGATACCATCTTTGATATTCCCGTGGTGTCATCGATTTTATCTTCCGAAAATTTTCAATAAAAACACGCGTATCCTCGTATCCACACTCCCTGGCAACACCGCTAATAGTTGCCTTGGGATTCTTTAAGCACTCAACTGCATGAGTGATACGCACTTTGCGCAAATACTCTTTAAATGATATTCCATCCTCATTTCCAAATCTCTTTGAAAAGGCGCTGTATGACATATGTACCACTTCACAAATCTCTTTTGCATTTAAATAGGGATTCTTGTAGTTCTCGCGAATATATTTCCTCGCTAGCCAAATGCCTTCGTCACTCACAATGGAAGATAATCGCTCCATAAACTGAATATTTTCCCACAAGCGATTTAACTCATTCATCCAGTGTATCATATTTGTATACCCCTGAGGTCTTTTGCAGCATTCTACGATAAGTTCTCTTTGTTGCTCAAGCTCTGGCGGAAGATTTGCTGCAATATCGGAAATTACCATATCCATCCTAGACTTGAAATCCGCATATGATATTTTCTTTCGCTTCACTAGTTCATGCATTTCTAACCATGTCTTGTTTGGAATGTTCTCGCATAGTTCCTGCTTACGCACCTCATCCTTTACTATAGACGGAATCTCACTGACCCTCACTCCATCAATTTGGTAGAAAAAAGCGTAGTTTCTCGCCATATATGCCTCACGGTAAGCTTTTCGCAAGGATTGAGTTCCACTGTGTACGTTACTAATTCCCGCATAAAGCCCCTGCTGTAGCACCATACTTTCATCAAAATGCGGAGCCTTCACTATATACACATTACCCACTTCCATTTTCCCAAGCTCTGAAGCACAACTTATTTCTCTAATTTTCATTTGATCCGGCACGATTACAATCTGATATTGCACTACTTCTTCTGCCAACCTATCGTTTAGCTCTCGATATTCCTCCTCGGAAGCCCACGCATTTAGAAGCAGATACTTCATATCTATTCGCTTTTCCATGTTCATTCGTTATGTCTCCCCTTGCTGTCTCTTATGAAGATAATTATCAGTCTGTCATCGTTTCTTTCATATTATAGGCTCTTATCCTCTTGATGTATTAATTTTCCACAAATCTTCCTCTGTAGCCCCCCACTGGAAAAGCTCTTTCGTCTGCTCATCATACTCCTTCAAAGGGCGATAATTTTCCACCAGCTGAAGAAGATAGGCCTCATTATCATTATTTGGTGTCAATCCGCCTAAGCTTTCACGGATTTTCTCTGCAAGCTCCTCTGGTTCCATTTCCTCACTAATGGGAAGATTATATAATTTCTTTAATAATCCGGCCAGATAATAAAATTCGTAGTTTCCCAAAAGAATGGACTTCTTTCGGATGCATTTTATAATCACGCTCTGACGAGCAATTGATGTTACCATACTCGCACCTCCTATCAATCTTGTCCATTGTAACACATAACTTTCCATCTGTCACTCCGCGCAAGCCTCCCTCGGAAGACTACTCATGCAAACCCCAACCAGAAGTATATAAATGCCCCTACGCCTTTTCCAAAAGCCATTCCGACAATCACAATCGACAGCCCTTCCTTAATGCCCAACCGACGAAACATAACAGGAAATGTATCAAGAATTTCCGCCAGAGCAACCGCCATTCCTCCCACAAAGATGCCAGCTCCCATCCCGTACAATGCCAGCAACAAATGTCCGATTATGCCAGCCCGCAAATCCCAAATATCAAAGACACTAAAAACACTGCCCAAACCAGCCGCAAAGCAAATAATCGTCTCGTAACGCATAATATGTTCCGACACTCGAAACTTCCGTATCATTCTAGGAACAATGCATATCACGAGTAAAAAGGCGAATACTCCGGCAGCAACGCCAAATCCAGCACACGCACCGATTCCCACAAGCGCAATTCTATTCCACATCCTGATTGTGCCCCTTTCTGCTTGCATTCTCAATTAATGTAGTATCCATATCGTTCTCATATTTGCGCATTTCCACTTGAAGAGGGGTTGCATCACTTGTAATTTTCTTCTTTCCCACGTGATTGAAAAACACCAAAATTCCTACCACGATTCCTATACAATAACTTATTTCAAGCTCTGTAACAGCAGGCTTTGATCCCCCCACCACTTGAACATATATTTTGTCGAACAAGTCTACAATCGATATGTCGTTGTGAAATGCCATAATGGTAAATGCGGCTCCGAAGAACACTAGCACCGCCAATAGGCCAACGCGCAAACGATCCGTTACGGTTCGTTCCGGCTGATTCACATATTCCAAAACAAAATCAGCCTCCCCCAGGTTCACAATCTCAGCTGCCGGATACCGTTCATGAATTAATTCAATTACCTTGAGAATTGAGAAAACCACATAATGTGTGCCTGCCGGGAAACGGTACAATGTAATCTGTTTCACCTGTCTAGCCATTGGCAGGTTGGTAATTTCCAATTTAAACACATCTCCAATCGTCACTGTTTGTTTGTGACAAACAACATTCTTCCCAACTTTGATATAAATGATATCCCCTGTTTTTCCCATTCTATCCATTCCTTCCAATGTTTTGCCATAAGTATGTGATTTTTTCCTTTGACTTATTCTTACCAATCATGAAATCTTTCATGCTTTTTCTACAAAAAAGACGTTGACATCGAGGTCTAATCATACTACATTATTTTTGGTACTTTTACCGTATTTAATTTATATATAAGAAAGGTATGGGACATGGCTTATACAAGAGAAATCCTAACCCTTGCCGTCGAAATAGGAGACGCAATGCTCCGCAACGGAGCTGAAATATATCGTGTAGAAGATTCTATTTTACACATACTTGGCGCATATGATGTGGAAGACTATGACGTCTATGTACTTTCCAACGGAATCTTCGCCAGCGCAAACGAAGGGCGTGAAGATGCCTGCTCGATGATTCGACACGTACCACTCGGTGCTGTGAATCTTGAAAAAATTTCTGCACTGAATCAATTAACACGAGACATTTGTACCCACGAGTGTTCCTTAAAGGATGCTTGGCCTCGTCTGGAGGAATGCAAAAATATTCCAAAAGCTAAATTTTGGTTTCTTGTTCTTTGTTCGGGAATCGGAAGTGGAGGATTCTCCTACCTTTTCGGTGGACAATGGATTGATATGTTCTTTTCTTTGATTATTGGCTCTATTGTATACTACTCTATGACAGCCCTTAAATTGGAAAAGACGGCACGTTTCGCCCAGATTGTGTTTGAGAGTATGTTTGTAACTGCACTGAGTTTAATTCCTTATTGGCTCGGTCTTCCTGTCATGCAGGATAAGATTGTTATCGGTTCTATCATGCCACTTGTGCCAGGAATTGCTTTCACCACATCCATTCGAGATTTCTATAATGGAGATTATCTATCTGGAGTGATTCATTTGGTAGATGCTTTACTGACCGCTTTGTGTATCGCAGTTGGAGTTGGTATCATCATCTCGCTATATCGCTTATGGATTGGAGGTGTCGTATATTGAATTACTTTTTACATTTCGTCATCTCTATGATTGCAACCTTCTCTTTTTCTGTGCTCTTTGCTGCACCGAAAAAGGAATGGGGATTCTGTGGATTATCGGGCGCTATCGGATGGATTGTTTACTATGCACTCTATGAAAACGGGGCACACATCGTAGTTGCAACGGTTATTGCAACTCTTTCACTTACCGTATTTTCCCGTGTTCTTGCAGTACTTCGCAAGCATCCTGCCACTGTATATCTCCTTGCTGGCATTTTCCCTTTGGTGCCTGGAGCTGGCATTTATTACACCTCCTACTACCTAATCACCGGGGAAATGGAGATGTTCTCTTACAAGGGACTCGAGACCTTTGAGATTGCAGCGGCCATCGTATTCGGAATCATCTTCGCGTTCGTGATTCCTCAAAGTCTCCTTAACAAATTGCAGCGCAAATAGCTGTTTCAGGTGCCACCCATTGCGGTGGCGCCTTTTTTGTGTCGCACCCCCGTCGAGGGAACCCCTATATTACGTTTCGAATATCACGGATTTCCAAGTTTCTGCGCGAAGTATTTGCAGAATTCCCCTGTCCACCACCGTCTGGAGTTTTCGGCACAGGCTGTCCACCAATGTTGGACGGGACGCTGCACCTACCATCGCTAAACAGATGCTCTCAGAATGCTTATTATAAGGCGGCTGCGCAAACTCGCACGATTCGTCTTATGCCTGCCGGCAAAAGATACCGAATCGTGCTCAAACAAGTGCTTAGAAACATGAAATTAAGTGATTCTGAGAAACGTAATATAGGGGTTCCCTCGACGGAGGTTTTGCAAAATAAAATGCCACCCCAACGGGTGGCACTTATACGTTTTATTGCGCTGCAATTTTTGCTGCTAAGTCTTCGAGATATTCCCAACGCTCCATCTTAGTTTCGAGTTCGGCCTCTGCCTGCTCCTTTTCCTTCGTGATTTCGTTTAGTTTCACAAAGTCGGTCGCATATTTCGAAAGAGAAGCCTCAAGCTCCGATATCTTTGTTTCGAGTGCTTCAATATCTGCCTCAATGGTCTCGTATTCTTTCTGCTCTTTAAAGGTAAATTTCAGTTTTTTCTCATGCCCCCAGGTCGCCTTCGAATCCACTGCTTCCGTTTGCTTAGGGGTTGTAGCACTTGCAGTCCCAACAAGATTTACCGTTTCTGGTCGTTTCTGCAAATAATCGGTATAGCCACCTTCATATTGCACAATTTTTCCATTGTCTTCAAATGCAAAAATGCGTCGTACAATACGATCCAAGAAATAGCGGTCATGCGATACCGTTATCACAATCCCATCATAATTATCCAAATAGTCCTCTAAGATGGCTAACGTCTCTGTATCCAAGTCGTTGGTTGGCTCGTCCAAAATCAGGACGTTTGGAGCTTCCATAAGAACACGAAGCAGATTTAAGCGACGACGCTCGCCTCCGGATAACTTCTCAATCTGACTATACTGCTGACTTGGTGGAAACAGAAATCGCTCGAGCATCGCTGAAGCTGATACCAATCCGTCCTCTGTCTTTACATATTCTGCAGTATCCTTTATGTAGTCAATTACATTTTGCTTTGGATCCATAAACGCAGTCTCAAGAACCGGTGTCTCATCCGCTCCCTTTTTCGATAAAGCTGCTAATCTCTTTGCCTCGGCATCTGTTGCCATCATAATTTCCTGCGAATAATAGCCTATCTTAACGGTCTGTCCAACTACGATTTCTCCTGAATCTGGCGCTATCAATCCAGCTATCATCTTCATCAGCGTAGTCTTTCCACAACCATTCTTTCCTACAAATCCAATCCGATCATTCTTTAAAAATACATAGCTGAAGTCTTTGAAAAGGCGAAGGTCTCCATATGCTTTCGACACATTCGTTATCTCTACTGTTGTTCTTCCCAGTCTAGAAGAAATGGAGCTTAGCTCTAGCTTATCATCCACCTGTGGCCCTTTTTGGTCTCGAAGTGCTTCGTATCTTTGAATGTGCGCCTTCTGCTTGGTGGAACGAGCTCTCGCTCCTCTTTGCATCCATTCGATTTCCTTGCGCAAAATAGACTGACGCTTACGCTCACTGGCACGTGCACTGTCCTCACGTTGTGCTTTGCGCTCAAGGAAGCCCGAATAATTGCACTCATAGCTGTATATGCTACCCTTATCGATTTCAACAATTCGATTGCACACACTATCTAAGAAATAGCGGTCATGAGTTACCATAATCAATGCACCACGCCATTTCTTCAAAAAGTCCTCCAACCATTCCACCATATCATAATCCAGGTGGTTCGTTGGCTCGTCTAAAATCAGGACATCACATGGTTTTAACACTGCGCACACGAGTGCGAGACGTTTCCGTTGGCCACCAGAGAGTTCCCCTGTTTTCTGCTCAAAATTTGCAAGTTGTAAACGCATCAACAAATTCTTTGCATCACTTTCTAATGTCCAATGATCCTGGTCATGCATATGTTCCCCTAGCACTTCCTGCATTACATTTTCCAAAATCGTTTTATCTGCATCAAAGACTGGATCCTGTGGCAAATAATTCACCACGATATGATTTGCCATCGTTACCGTTCCACTCTCTGGCTCCTGCGCCCCTGCTATGATTTTAAGGAGTGTGGATTTACCAGTTCCGTTGATTCCAACAATTCCTATTTTTTCTCTTTCCTGCACATAAAAGGAAGCTTTTTCAAAAAGCTTCCTTTCCGTATAAGACTTTGTGATATTTTCAATATTAATGATATTCATAAGTTCTTATTTCTCCTGCTCTGCGTCTTCCTGTTGCTCCTTGGCCTCCAGAATGGCTTCATTTAATTGCAGCATTTTTAAATCCAGCATCGATACAATCTCGGAGCAATCACGCAAATCCTTACTAATGTATTCTGGTGCATGCCCTTCAAATTTGTAATATATCTTATGCTCCAAGCTTGCCCAGAAATCCATCGCGATAGTACGAATCTGAATCTCGACCTTTACATCCGCCACACGATCTGTAAGGAAAATAGGAATTGTCACCAACATATGAAAGCTCTTGTATCCACTTTCCTTTGGATTCTTAATGTAATCCTTCACTGATACAACGGTAAGGTCATTCTGTCTTCCTATCATCTCTGCCAAACGATAGATATCTGAGGTAAACGAACATACAATTCGAATTCCTGCAATATCATTGACATAATTCATCATATTGTCAATTGTCACTTCATATCCATTACGTTTAAGCTTCTTTACAATACTTTCCGGTGTCTTAATTCTTGATTTAAAATACTCAATCGGATTATATTGATGCACATGCTTGAATTCATCATTTAAAATTTCAAGCTTTGTATTTACTTCTTTTAATGCTGAATTATATAAAAAGATAACGGTTTTCCAACTGTCAACATCTTCATTAAATGTAATTTGTGTATCCATATCTTGCCCCCTGATGTCACTTTATTTATGCACTTAATTATTACCTTCTTTGGTATTCTCATTATAGCACAGCTTTGTGTATTTTGTTGATTTTCAGGTGTAAAATTATAGTTTTTTAATATTTTTGCACAATTAGTTCCCACGATACCGATAGCGCTTGCGCTAAGAGATTTTGTGTATTTTCTTGTTTTGCGCGCCTTAATCTTCTTCAAGGATTTGCATTTCCATAAAGTCAAATGAAATTTCTTCGATAAAATTGTCTGGATAAAAGCGTGTTTTCCCAGTTCTCTTAAACTCATTGATATTTGCATCCAGCCAAATAGGATTTCCCAAGTCAAAGATATGGCAGGCCTTCTCTAAGGCTTGAAATACCTTATGCGTTCTTGTTTCCTCGGTCAAATCCTCTATCGTCTCCGATTTTAGGATACGCGCATTTTCATATATTTTAAACCAGATTCTCACGTTCGTTCCTCCTCTGGCGATTGCATTCGTACATTAATAAGGTTGCAGAAATAGCCGCATTCAAGGATTCAACTTTTCCCTCCATTGGAATACGAATATAAGTATCACACAAGTCTGCCACCTCATCGGATAATCCATTTCCTTCATTTCCAATCAAAAATCCACAGGCCGTCGTATAATTTGGCTCATCATAAGACTGTGTTCCCTTGAGATGGGCTGCATACAAAGTTACTCCCTTATCTTTGAGCTCCTGCATCGTTGCTAATAAGTCCTCTGTCACATAGTATGGAACACGATAGATACTTCCCATGGTTGAGCGAATCGTCTTAGGATTAAAAAGATCTACTGTAGTCTGGTTCATAATGATTCCTGTAATACCTGCGCCCTCTCCAGTTCGAACCATCGTTCCTAAATTTCCTGGATCTTGGATGCTCTCTAAGAGTAATAACTGCGGATTTTCCTGGTTCAGTATATCTGCTAATTCATATTTTGGCATTTGCACAATCGCCAAAATGCCTTGCGGTGTTTGTGTATCTGAAACACTCTTCATCAAAGAATCGGTTAGAACCTCATAAGAGTAGTCCTGCAGTCGACTCTGGTTCTCCTGCTGCGCTAAGAAACTCTCAGCTACATATATCTGGCGAATCCATTCTTTCGGAGCCTCAAATACCATCTTAGGACCTTCGACAATAACATCACCCTGGTTTTTACGCTCTTTGGATTTTTTGATTAGCTGTGTTAAGTTCTTCATCTGCTGATTTGAGCTACTTGTAAGCATAAAGTTCCTTTCCGTTTTCTCGTTACACAAAA
>JAZUHO010000106.1:0-17567 GCA_045641745.1 Agathobacter sp.
GGAGAAGAACAACGGAAATTATTTTGAAAGTGTGATTTCCTTTGGTGAGAAGATTGTTTTGCCCGAGGATTTAGCGATGTTCCGTGAAAAGTTCACAAAGAAGGCAATTTTGGAAGCTCTTGCTATCACTCCGGAATATGATATTGTAATACGCGTCATCTATGAGAATCAGCCACGCTATTTCAAATATCGATTTGTACGTCCGATTGAAAAAGGCGAAGAAAATCGTTTGATTGTGGGCGTGTATAACGTGGATGAGGAAGTGAAAAAGGAGCAGAAGCGAGAGGCAGAAAAGAAGGAAGCAGAGGAAAGGGAGCGCGCGCTGACGGCGCAGGCGAATAAGCTGTCTGTGGATGCCTATATGGATGCACTTACAGAAATCCATAATCGTAGAGCTTATGAGGAAGATCTGAAAATATACGAGAAGGAACGCTTGCAGAAGAACCTAATCTATTTCTCCATCGATGTGAATGGCTTAAAAGTAGTAAATGACAATTTAGGTCACGAAGCAGGGGATGAGATTATTCGAGGCGCGGCAGACTGTATGAAAAGAGCGCTGGATAAACATGGTAAGATATACCGTGTTGGAGGAGATGAGTTTGCTGCGATTGTTCCATTGCCGGAGAACCAAGTGGCGAAATTACAACGTTCGTTAGACGATATGGTTGCGAATTGGAGTGGCGAGCTTGTACAAGAGTTAAGTATCTCATGTGGCGTAGTTTGTACCGCAGAATTTCCAGATGTGAATATGGATGAGATAGCGAAAATTGCGGATAAGAAAATGTTTTTGCGTAAAACAAGGTATTATGCAGAGAAAGGAATCGATCGATGCGGACAACAAGAGGCATATGGTGCAATCTGTGATTCGTACACCAAAATTCTTAAAATTAACTTGACGGAGGATACACATAAAATTATTCAAATGAATGAGGTGGAAAAGGAGGAATCAAGTGGATATAACAAGAAGATTTCTCTGTGGCTCCAGGATTTTGGTGAATCGAATTTGGTTCATCCGGAGGATAGCCAAGAATTTTTGGAAAAGGTACAGATGGAAAATCTGCGGGAATTTTTCCGAAAGGGAAATAAGAGGTTGGCACTTTATTATAGGCGGAGAGATGGAGACTATTATAAACAAAATCTGATGGAAATGGTTCCGGCGAAAGAGTACACAAATGAAAATCAGGTGGTATTTATTTTTGTAAAAAGTATTGAACACTGAGCGAAAAGGAGGTCATAAAAAGTGGCTTCCTTTTTTATTCGTCAATAAGGAATGCTCCTTAAAAACGGGTGGAATATAAGGAAAGTTCCTTATGGTAATTACTACCAAAGGATTAGGTAAAAAACAGGGGGCGCGTTGGTAATAATTTAGTTTCCTTTATAAAATTTTAAGAAATTGTTTCATTCTGTGCAAATGACTTGCAGAATATAAAAATGATGTGCGAAATAGGAAAGCGAAAATCACAATGCGAAAACCGATTTCCGTAAAAGAAAGAAAGCATTTTTCCTATTGTTCGATAAAATAAAATGAATATAGTGAAATGTGAAAGGGAAATTCCGGCAGACAAACAGATCCTTCTGGGAATAAAAAAGGGAGAGGAAAAAGTATTGTGGAGGTTATGAATTGTTTGAGGTGACATTTCCTACAAAAGATATTCAATGACAAAGAAAAAAAGGAAAGGAGAAATGTCATGAATAACACAAAACGTTTAGTTTACACATTATTGGGACCAATCATTTACGCAGCAATTACACTTGCGTTAAAGGGAGCAATTGGTGTCAAACCAGCAGAGGGAATTGCCGTAGCAGTATGGATGATCTTCTGGTGGATTTCACGTCCAGTGGACATTACAGTAACCGCATTACTACCTGCAGTAGTAAATGCATTCTTTAACATTGTACCAATGGAGAACATCGTTTCTCAGTACTCATCAGGTAGTATCATTCTTGTATTTGGTTCTATTTTGATTACAATGCCATGGGCAGCATCTGGATTAGATCGTCGTATCGCATTAAAAATCCTCTCTCTCATCGGACCATCTATGAAATCACAGATTATTGTATGGCTTTTAGCTTCTATCGTACTTTCTACGGTACTTCCTAACGTAGTAGTTGTTGCTATCTTCACACCAATCGCTGTATCTATGTTAAAAGCAGCAGGATATGAAGATATCAAAACAGCAGAAGCAGCAGTACCTATTCTTTGCTGTATCGGTTGGGGAGCTGGTATCGGTGGATGTGGTACACCATTTGGTGGTGCTATGAACGTAACCGCTATCTCAATCTTAGAAGAGTTCACAGGTAAAGAGTTCATGTATATTTACTGGATTAAATATATCATTCCTTACCTTATCATTTGTTCCGCTATCGTTCTTGCTGTTATGCTTCTTATGCCACAGAAGGTTAAGAAATTAGACGGAGCAAAAGAATACTTCGATAAATGTTATGCAGAACTTGGACCAATGAAGAGAGATGAGAAAATTTCTCTTACACTTTTCCTCATTGCATTAGTTGCAGCTTTCTTACGTCCACTTTATGCGAGCGTTTTACCAACACTTGTACCTGCATACGTATTCCTTACATTAGGATTCCTTAACTTCTTCATCACAGCAGCAGATAAGGGCGTATTACTTACATGGCAGACAGCTCAGAGAGAGATGATGTGGGGTATGATGATTCTCTTCGCTGGTGGTCTTGCTCTTGGTCAGGTTCTTTCAGGATCTGGTGCTAACGCAGCAATCGCAGGCGCAGTATCTAGCCTTAACATTTCTGGTGGATTTGGCTTAGTTGTACTTATCGGTGTATTTGCATGTGCAATTTCAGAGTTCTCAAGCTCAACAGTTTCTGCAGCTCTTACAGTACCAATCGTACTTAGCACAACAACTGCACTTGGTTTAGATCCAATGCCATACTGGTTCATTTCAATCATGTGCTATAACTCAGAGTTCTTACTTCCAGTTTCAGTACGTGCTATTCCAGTAGGATATGGACTTTCACCAAACAAATTGATGAAAAATGGTATTCCAGTGTTCTTAACACGTATGGTTGTATCTATTTTAGTTGGATTCTTATTCCTTACCTTCTGGCCAGGATTTGGTACAGTAGCATAAGCAATCCATCACATATTATGAAGAATTAAATAATTAATTTGGGGTTTGTATAGAATTTAGGAGGAGAAATATAATGAGCGAGGTTAAAGACTTAGTTGCCCGTTCTAGAGCAGCACAGGAACAATTTGCATTTGCAACACAGGAGCAGGCAGATGCAGCAGCAAAAGCAATTTGCAAGATTATTTATGACAATGCAGATACATTGGGACCAATGGCTGCAACGGATACAGGAATGGGAGATCCTACGGATAAAATTGCAAAATGTCGCAATAAATCAGCATTAATTTGGCATGATATCAAAGATAAGAAAACAGTTGGAGTTATTGAGAGAAACGAAGAGCTTCGTATGTTAAAAATTGCAAAACCAATGGGTGTGGTAGCAAGTATTATTCCTGCAACCAATCCAGTTGTTACTCCAATGAGTAACGCAGCATTTGCATTAAAAACACGTAACTCAGTTGTATTCAGTCCACATCCAAGAGCAATCAAATTAACCAAATTATTGGTAGATATGTTCCGAAAAGAATTGGCAAAATTAGGACTTCCAGAGGACCTTGTTCTTACCGTAGAGAATGTAAGCGTTGAATCAAGTGCAGAGCTTATGAGTGAAGCTGATGTAATTGTTGCAACAGGTGGAATGGCAATGGTGAAAGCTGCTTACTCAAGCGGAAAGCCAGCATACGGAGTAGGTCAGGGAAATGTACAGTGTATCGTAGATGACGATGTAGATTTGGCTGACGCAGCAAAGAAAATCATCGCTGGACGTGCATTTGACTGTGGTCTTATTTGCTTAGGTGAGCAGACCGCATTTGTTCCAAACAATAAATTGGATGCATTCATTGAGGAGATGGGCAAAAACGGTGCATATCTCATCACAGAAAAAGATGAAATTGATGCAATTCGCGAAAGCTTATTCCCAAATCATGGCCCAATCAACCGTGATGTAGTAGGAAAGACAGCAATGCAGATTGCAGAGAAATTAAATCTTGATGTTCCAGAAGGAACAAAGGTAATCGCTGTAAAGGTTGACGAAGTAGGAAAAGGCGAAGACCTATGCCGCGAAAAAATGGCTCCAGTTATTGCAATCAAAGGATACGATACATTTGAGGACGGAATTAAAATGCTTCTTGAGAACCTTGAGTTCGAAGGAAAAGGACATAGTATTTGTATCCATTCCAACAACGCAGAGCATGTAGAGTATGCGGGAATTATGGCTCCTGTATCGCGTGTAGTTGTAAACCAGCCTTCTGGTACAACTGGCGGTGGAAGCCCAACAAACGGATTTATTCCTACAACTACATTGGGTTGTGGTTCATGGGGTAACAACAGCTTTAGTGGAAACTTTACATACAAATTGTTGATGAATGCAACTCGTGTAGGTTATCCATTTGAAGAGTCTTATCTTCCAGATGTTGAGAAGGCATGGGAATAGATAAATAGCTCTTACGACATATAACGATGATTCCTCTTTATGGCACCGCAAATGTTGCGGTGCCATACTAATAAAACAAGTAAAAAATTCAGTGGAAAGGTATCCAACGAGGTGAAAGAATCTTAGCTAGATAAAGAAAGAATTTCAACTAGACAAAGATAGAATTGTAACTAGGAAAATAGGATATCGATCAGGATAGGTATTGGGGAGAACAAGGAGAAGAAAAGTGGAAAGAATCGCAGAAGCATTAAAAGGAAAAATAGTATCAGCTGCAGAGGCTGCAAAATATGTTAAAACAGGTGATGTAATTGCGGTAAGTGGATTTACCAGTGTAGGATATCCGAAAATGGTTCCTACCGCTTTGGCAGAATCTGGACACGCAAAGGATTTAACCATTTGTGTAGGTGCTGCAGTTGGAGATGAAATAGATGGAGCACTTGTTCGTGCAGGATTGGTAAAACGTAGATTTGGACATCAATCCAATAAAGACTTGAGAAATGCAATCAATGATGGATCTGTACAATACAGTGATATTCACATTTCACATTTGCCAATGAATATGAATCAGCAGGCGGGCCTGAAGATAAATGTGGCAATTATTGAAGCTGTAGCAGTGTCTGAGGAAGGAATTTACTTGGGAGCATCTGCAGGAACTGCGGATGCAGCAATCCGTAATGCAGATATTGTAATTGTGGAGGTTAATGAGACCTTACCAATGGGATTGGTTGGTATGCATGATATCTTTGAGGTGGGACTTCCACCAGAGGCTAAGATACAGCCAATTACAAAACCAGATGATCGAATTGGTACGCCATATGTTCCATGCTCACCAGAGAAAATTGTAGCAATTGTTATGTCGGATATCGAAGATGCGCCACAGAAATTCAAACCAGTAACACCTGCAACGCAAAAGATTGCAGAAAATATTGTAAAATTTCTCAAAGAGGAAATTGCCGCAGGCAGACTTCCTGAAAATCCAGGACCATTTCAATCAGGAGTTGGATCGGTTGGAAATGCGGTATTAAGCGGCTTGGCAACCAGTGGATTTAAAGGACTTAGCATGTACACAGAAGTAATGCAGGATGCAGCCCTAGGGTTGATTGAACAGGGCGTGTTTGATTTTGTATCATCAAGCTCCATTGCCTTAACCGCTGAAAGCAGAGAGCGCTTTTATCAAAATATTGATTACTTCCATGACAAAATTATCGTTCGTCCAAACGAACAGTCAAACCATCCAGAGATGATTCGTAGATTAGGTGTAATTGCACTAAATACACCAATTGAAGTGGATATTTATGGAAATGTCAATTCCACACATGTCATGGGAACGAAGATGATGAACGGACTTGGCGGAAGTGGAGATTTCGCTCGAAATGCAAGAATTAGTATTTTTGCAACGGAATCCATTGCAAAGAATGGATTAATTTCAAGCATCGTACCAATGTGTTCACACGTGGATCAAACAGAGCATGATGTAGCAGTTATTGTAACCGAGCAGGGTATTGCAGATTTGCGCTGGAAAACACCAAAAGAGAGAGCAGAGCTCATAATAGAAAACTGTGCACATCCAGATTATAAGCCAATGCTTCGCGCTTATTATGAACATGCATTAGAGGTATCTTCCGGAATGCATACACCACATGACTTAACACAAGCATTATCTTGGCATCAGAGATTTATAGAAACAGGAACCATGAAAGAATAAAAAAGAAAAAGGGATACTATCTTGGATAGTATCCCAAACGACCAGAGATTTTGTTTGCGCAGATAATAACGCTTTTAGCCAATTCCTGTTCGCTATTTGGTTGATTTAATCGCCATAAGCTTGTGGAAATACTAATGGCAGCAACGGGTTCTCTCGCGCGATTAAAAATTGGTGCGGCAATGGAAGCAACTCCATTGGAAAGCTCGTTGGTAAGGACGCAGTAGCCTTGGTTACGGGTACGAACAAGTTCCTTTTGAATTTCAGGAATTGTAGTCAATGTATCCAAAGTATGCTTCTCCATAGAACTGTTGTTAAGAATATGCATAACACGATCCTGGGGAAGATAAGCAAGAATCGCGCGTCCCATGGCAGAACAATACATCGGGTGTCGATGTCCCATAGGAATTAGAAGCTCATTGGTGTTCTTGCCACAGCTGCAGATAAGGTGCACGATATCGGTTCCGTTTGGCATACTCATATGTGCGTATACCTTGTTGGTTTGTGCAAGCTGCTGAAGTTCAGGAACAGAGTGACGATAGATATCGGAATTCTGTAAAGTGATTCCTGCCAATGATAAAATTTGTAGCCCAGGATAATAGTATCCGGTTGCATCATCTCGACTTAAAAAGCCGCTATCTAACAATGTATTTAAATGTCTAGAGACCGTGCTTACATTCATTCCTAATTTGGCGGCAATATCCGAGGTGCGCTGCATCGGCGCTGCTTCGCTAAAAGTAGATAGAATTGCAAGGGTCTTACTAACACTTTGATTCTTGGAAGAAGGTGATACTTCTTTTGTAGCTTTCATCATAACAACACTTTCTTGTTCGTAAAAAATTTGTTCAAAAAGTCGAACAACTTCGAACGATTTCTCTAGAATATTTTTTAATATAGCATAGTTATAGAAAACTTGTAAATATGTACACTAGTCACAGATTTTTGCGAATAGAGTTTGAAAAAATGGCATAA
Organism: Agathobacter sp.; assembly: GCA_045641745.1. Taxonomy (GTDB): domain Bacteria; phylum Bacillota; class Clostridia; order Lachnospirales; family Lachnospiraceae; genus Roseburia. The sequence continues at coordinate 7,214 of JAZUHO010000106.1, forward strand.
TCTGAGAAAAAGTAATGTGCAATGCTAAAAAAGATTGGGAAATGTTTGATAAAATTGGGAATAAAGTACATTCTTGAATAATACAGGAAACCTATACTATAATTAACGTATCAAGTTTTTTATGGAATGGGTAGAAAGTTATGGGGAATACGTATACAGGTCAATTTGGTTTCTTTAAGGACATGTCAAAGCACCAAATCTCAGCGCATGAGTTTTTTAGCAATGTGCTGTTAGAATCTTTGGAGCGCAATTTTGGATGGAAGGATGCGATTATCTTTTATTTTGATCCACAGGGAAGATTCCTGTCTTGGGTTAAACCAGAAGGATTGGAATTGGATTCTGCGAGTCATCCATATCGTCAAATTATTTCCAACGATGTAGTTCGATATATGATATATCAGGATGCAATCCGGGATCATCTGACATATTTCAATGTCAATCCGCGTTTGTATAAATCTTCGGATGTTATAGGGGAGATTGATTATAATCAGTCTGCCTATGTGCGTTTTCTAGAAGAACAATTTGATGCACACTATAGTGCGACATTGGCATTTGGAATTAATGGATACATTCAAATCACATTTTTGAAAAGTGCAGAACAAGGGGACTTTGTGGAAAGTGAGATGAAGGAGCTCGAAGAGATTTATGTTTATGTGGCGAATGCCTACAAGACATTTAAGAAGTATGAGCAATCCAAAATTATCTCAAATATACAGAGTAAGGTAATTGCTACAGGAGAGAAGGCTTATTTTGTGACAGATGATTTCTATCACATTATGGAGTGCAATGATATCGCGCAGGAATATTTGGAAGATATTTTGGGCTCGTCTATCGACGACCAAATAGGAAATGACGATTGCATTTGCAACTGGCTCGCCTTTTTGGTGGAAGACATGGGAATTCATTCCATAGAGAATATGGTGAAAACCCGTGTAATCAAAAAGTATATTATCAAAGTGCACACATATGATCAGTCGTATTCGAATGGTATCGTAGACCGTTATCATTGGATTACAATTACACATCAAAAAGAAGACAAAAATATAGATTTCTCACAGAAGGTGATGCCGCTTACACCAGCAGAGCAGCGTGTTGCGGAGCTTATGTATAATGGACTTACTTACAAGGAAATCGCAGACGAATTAGTGGTAAGCTATCATACGGTTAAGAAGCATGTGCAAAATATCTACACAAAATGTGGGGTTAAGAGTAGATATCAGCTGTACAAGTGGATAGAGAATACAGAAGAAGCGTAGCGAATCTGCGGAAAAGGCGACGGAATGTGAGAGGAAAATGGGGGAACGTATGGGAGACAATTTACGTGATGAATTAGCAAAACGTGAGTTAGAGGAAAAGAATCTTCAGTTTGATACATTTTCGAATGAAGATGCATTAGCGCTTGGATTGCAGGTGCTTTCCTTGGCAAAAGAGCGAAATGCAGTAGTTGCCATGGAGATTGTGGTAAATGGAAATGAAATATTCCATTACAATATGCCGGGAAGCAATCCGAGACAATGTAACTGGATAAAAAAGAAAGCCAATATGGTATTTTCTGCGCAGATGAGTAGCCTGCATGCAGGTCAGTTTCTCGAAGCAACGGGAAAGGATTTATGGGTAGACTGGCGCTGCAGTGAAGCCGATTATGCCACAATTGGTGGCGGATTCCCGATTATTTTAAAGGGAACAGGCATCATAGGATCCATTTGCTGTTCGGGCTTACCACATGAGCAGGATCACAAATTGCTGGTAGATTCGATAAGCACATTCCTTGGGGTGAATCCCTACAAATAAGGTGCGAATCCATTGTGGAAACGCATAGTGGAAAAATATAGACATACAAGAAATCTTTGTGGATAGTCATCGATAAGAGGGCTAGGAAGCAAAGATTTTTTGTTTTTATACAAGTTATTTGCTTTGGACAATAGGCGTCGGTTCTAGAATACCACGGATATAAGGAAAGTTCCTTATACAAAGATACTACTTTGAGTTACTGATAATTGTAAAAGCGCTTTGTTATAATAATTTCAGAGGAATGAACGGTTATATAGACAAAAATAAAGACTAGAAAAGGAGACAGGAGAAAAAGGGGAAAAGGAGAATTAAATATGGTTATAATGATCGCATTTGGAATTGCAAGCATTATGCTACTCGTTGGCGTGTTTTTACGTGCAAAAGTGGGGTTTTTGCAGAACATGCTAGTGCCATCTGCAGTAATAGCCGGTGTATTGGGACTGGTGTTTATGAATGTGGCAGATTCGCTTGGAATCGGGGTGGGAGCGACCGCGGGAGATTTTACTAAGATTGTAAATCAGCTTTTTGTGGTTGCCTTTATCTCGATTACTTTGATGAATTCATCGGAGGAAGAGGAAGCGGCCAAACAGGATAAGGGCTTTATGAAAGGTGCTTGGGCAATCGGATTAATTTGGTGCTTGTTGTTTACATTGACACCATTAATCTCTACATTCGTTACCATGCTATTCCAGGATAGCCTAGGAATCAGTCCAATCTATGGAATGCTGGTACAGTTTGCATTCTGTATGGGACCAGGACAGTCATCTACGTACGGAACGTTGATTGAAGGCTATGGATGGAATGATGCTGTCATGGTAGCACTCACACTTTCCGCATTGGGCTTTTTGGTGGCTTACCTTGTGGGAATTCCAGCAGCAAAAACCGGAATTCGTAAAGGCTTTGCCAAACATAACAGCAACATTGATGAGAAAATCTTACGTGGCTACCTAAAAGAGCACGAGCAGACCGAGATGATGAAAAAGAGTACGACCTGTAATAGCAATATTGAGTCTATGACGTTCCATTTTGCAATTATTGGCTTGTGCTACATTTTAGCAATTGGAATTTCAAAGATTTTAGCTTTCTTGCCTGGCTATATAGGAACATCCATGAGCAGCTTGATGTTTTTAAATGGTATGTATGCAGCATGGATTGTAAAATTCATTATGAAAAAGCTACATATTAGCTATTTCTTAGATGATAGCATGCAGAATAAGATTACAGGCTGGGGCGCAGATTATTTGGTAGTATGTTCCTTTATGTCGGTATCCATCAAAGTGGTTAGCAAATGGCTGGTACCAATTCTTTTGGTAGCATTGGTAAGCACATTCCTTACGGTTGTGATTTGCTTCTATTTTGGAGAGCGCATTGGTTCTTCACATGATTTCGAGAGAACCTTAGGCATGTACGGAATGTGTACAGGTACAGCGCCAACGGGAATATCACTGATAAGAATTGCAGATCCAAACTTCAAAACACTTGCCAGTGTGGAGTTAGGAGCCAGCAATCCATTTTGCAATATTTTTAATATCCCAACCTACTTATTGATTTTGGGATATGCAGCGGGAAGTATTCCGCTTAATATAACGTTGCTTTCGCTGGCAGGTTTAGTAGTCGTGTTCTTTGTTGCACTGAAGCTAACTGGATGCTGGGGAAAAAAGCGAACATTTGCGCTTTTTCGCGATGTATAAAGAAATGTAATGAGGGTTTACAATGGATAGAAAAGGAAACGTTTTTAACGTTCAAAGATTTACAATACATGACGGACCGGGCTTAAGGACGGAATTCTTTTTGAAGGGATGTCCGCTACGCTGTGCATGGTGCTCCAATCCGGAAAGCCAGAAGGTGAATATAGAGCTTGGAGTATATAAGAAAAAGTGTGTGGGATTAAAAAATTGTGGCGCGTGTGCGGAGGTTTGTCCAACGGGATCCTTGAATTTTTACCGCAATAAATTGGTGTTTATCGATTACAACAAATGTCTCACTTGCCTGAAATGTTACAACGAATGTCCGTCAGACGCCTTAAAGCAATGGGGCAAAATGATGACGGTAGAGGAGTGTATGAAGGTAGTCCGTGCAGATCGAGGATTTTACGACCGCTCCGGTGGCGGAGTAACGGTATCCGGTGGAGATCCGCTTTTGCAGGCAGATTTTGTTGCTGAACTGTTTCGTGTATGCAAAGAGGAAGGAATTCATACCTGCTTTGAGTCTACGTTTTATGGGAAATGGGAAGAAATTGAGAAGATTCTTCCAGTGTCTGACTTACTGATATCGGACATCAAACATATGGATTCTTCCGTACATAAAAAGTATACAGGCGTAGGAAATGAGCTGATTCTTGAAAATTTAAAGAAATTAGCGCAGTTGGATCGGGAAATGATTCTTCGAATTCCAGTGATTCCAAATGTAAACGATGACATGGAAAATATGGAAGCGACGGCAGATTTTATTTTAAATGAAATGAATGGAAAGGTTCGAACGCTTCAGTTATTAAGCTTTATGCGATTAGGGGAAGAGAAATACACTTCCATTCATAAGGAATATGCCATGGAGGAGGTTAAAATCAATCGTAAATCCTTCCAAAAGCATATCGAGAAAATTGCAGAGTATTTCAATGAACGAGGAATACATTGCTTAGTGGGGACTAAGGAAAAACAATAAAGAAAGGTATATAGTAGGAGGTTTTTATTATGTCAAAATATCACACAACGGCCTGTGGAACAGAGCCATATGATCACGTCTATTGTTTAGGATATCAGGTGCACCATGAGGACTGGTCGCCATATCCTCGTGTAAACAAGCTGAGACAGCGCTTTTTGGATGTGAAATATTGGATTGATATCGAGAGATTACGCTTAGTAACAGAGGCATACAAAGCACATCCAACAGCACCACGCAAATTGCAGTGTGCATACGCTTTTGAGCATATTTTAAAGAATTGTACACTTTATGTTTACGATGACGATTTGTTATTAGGAGAGATTGCTGCACCAGCAAAGGCTGCGCCAATTTATCCAGAGTTTTCTGTTGATTGGATCTTAAAAGAAGCAACAGAATTCGCAAAAAGAGAGCATGATGAGTTCTATTTTAGAAGCGAGGAAGAAATGAACGAAGCCATCGAGTTATGTACTTGGTGGAAAGGTCAGACAATTGCAGACCGCATCGAGGGAAGATTAGACTGGGATCAGATTAAAGGATCAGAAGCTGGTGCTAAAATTTTCCAGACAAACTTATATCACTATGCAGGAACAGGCCATTTAGTTATTGACTACGCAAAATTAATGGCTGTTGGATATAACGGATTAATTGAAGAAGCACAGAAAAATTTAGATTCTCTTGATAAATTAGCTGTAGATTTCGCAGATAAGAGAGATTTCTATGAAGCAATGTTAATCGAGTTAAAGGCAGCAGTTGCATACTGTGAGCGTTACGCAAAATTATGTGAAGAGAAAGCCGCAGAGACAGAGGATGAAACCAGAAAAGCAGAATTGCTTCAGATGGCAGCAAACTGTCACCAGATTGCTGGAGGAACACCACAGACCTTCTGGCAGGCAATGCAGTTATGTCAGATTGCAACAAGCTTACTTGAAATTGAGGGAAATGGACATTCTATTTCGTATGGTCGTATGGATCAGTGGTTATACCCATATTACAAGAGAGATCTTGATAATGGAGTAGCAACCAAGGAAGAGATGCTTGAGATTATCGAGGTTATGTACGTTAAAATGAATAACCCAACAAAATTAAAGGATTGGGGTTCTACAGCAGTACGTAATGGTCGTGGATTTGGTGGAGAGTCATTAACCGTTGGAGGTGTTGACAAAGACGGAAATGATGCAACAAATGATTTGACCTTCCTTCTTTTAGAGGGATCTGCTCATACACGTATGATGGTTCCATGGATGGCAGTACGTATGCATTCTGCTACACCATACGAGTTACAGGTTAAGACGATTGAGTGTATCCGTGCAGGATATGGACATCCAAAGATTTTCAATGATAATTCAGCAATCAAAGGTATGATGAGCAAGGGCATGCCAATCGAAGAGGCAAGAGAGTATTGCGTTGTTGGATGTGTAGAGCCAGACCTTCCAGGAAAAGAATATGGATGGCATGATGCTGCATACGTAAATACAGCAAAAATGATGGAGATGGTTATCAACGGAGGTAAATTCCTTGATTCCGATGAGCAAATCGGACCAAACACAGGTGACCTTACTACCTATAAGACCTTTGACGAGGTACTTGAGAGTGTTGATAAACAGTTTGAGTACTGGACAACACAGATGATTTCAAGCTTGAATATTATCGATTCTGCACATAGAGAAAGAAAACCACTTCCTTATCTATCATCCTTCTATCAGAATGCAATGGATACTGGACGCGACCTTACAGAAGGTGGTGCAAAATACAATGGTATTGGACCACAGGCTTCTGGATTGGGAACTTGTGCAGATACACTTGCAACCATCAAACAGTTAGTATTCGATGAGAAGAAAGTGACAGGTGCAGAGCTTTTACAGGCTGTAAAAGATAACTGGGAAGGACATGAGAAGCTGTATGCACTCGTTAACAGCTCAAAGGTACATCATTATGGAAATGATGATGACTATGCAGATGAGATGTTCCAGTTCATGTTCAACTGCTATTGTGGACATGTAAAAGGAAAACCTACACAAAGAGGCGGACAGTTCAACCCAGGAGTATATTCTGTTAATGCAAACGTTGCAATGGGATTAAATACAAATGCAACAGTTGATGGACGTAAAAAAGGAGAGGCAATCTCAGATAACATGGGACCAGTACATACCGATGGCGGTTCACATGACATTGCAGGTCCAACCGCATTGACCAATTCTCTTGCAAAGGTTGATCACAGCAAGGCATCAAACGGAACCTTATTAAATATGAAATTCCCACAGGAAGCTGTTGCAGGAATCGAAGGAAGAGATAATCTTGTAAACTTTATCGAAGAGTACATTGCAAAGGGACCTATGCATGTACAGTTTAACATTATGAGTTCTGCTACCATGAGAGCAGCACAAAAGAAACCAGAGGATTATAAGGACATGTTGGTACGAGTTGCGGGATATAGTGCATATTTCGTAGAACTTGGAAAACCACTACAGAAGGACTTAATCCAGAGAACAGAGCTACATTTCTAAGGTTTGGAGTTATTTTACCCCCTTTCTAGTATAAGTTGCAGTAAAGTCAGGTTGTTACACAACCTGGCTTTATTGCGTAAAAAGAGAGGTGGGGGCGAGAATATTTTTCTGGCGAGAATATTTTTCTGTTGGGTATGTTTTCTATTGGATATATTTTTCTTTTTGGAGCGATTCTTCTAATGAGTATGTTTTTTCTATCGATTATACTCTTTATAGTAGATTTTGTATTAGGGTTTGAGGCGTTGTATGTAGCAGTATACTGTTGTATATGGCAGTACGCTGTTGTATGTAGTAGGTTCAAATCATCGAATCTTATTCTTATTGAGCGAATCGATGCTTTATTTTCTATTTCTTCATTTCTCATGCATCAATTTTGAGCATTACCTTCTGAATCGATGAAGAAAATCCCGGATTCGGCATAAAGCAGCATCGAAAAAGAATAAATATCACATTTCCGATGAACAATTTCCCAAAATCAGCGGAAAAGAACATCGAAAAAGAATAAATATCATATTTTCGATGAACCAAATTCCAAATATAGCAAAAAACAACATCGAAAAAGAATGAAAACCAAATTTCCGATGAACGATTTTCTGAATATAGCAAAAAGCAGCATCGAAAAAGAATAGAAACCAAATTTCCGATGAACAATTTCCCAAAATCAGCGGAAAACAACATCGAAAAAGAATGGAAACCAAATTTCCGATGAATGATTTTCTGAATATAGCAAAAAACAACATCAAAAAAGAATGGAAACCATATTTCCGATGAACCAATTTCCAAATACAGCAAAAAGCAACATCGAAAAAGAATAGATAATGTATTTCCGATGAATCAATTCTCAATTTATCAAATATCGATTTCCATTTTACTTGCCATAACAAAACAAAACCACCGGCTGTTGTACTGCCCCCGAAAAGCTTAACTTTTGAAGGGCACCACAACAACCGGTGGTTCTGTTTTGGGGGACCTAATGTAGTCCCCCTCTTATAATGGATGAGTAGTTTATATCTAAAATGCCTTATTGTAAAGGCGGATTAAATCAGCTTTTGTAGTCTGACGAGGATTTACAGAGACATTGGCACTCTGCATAGCCTGCTCTGCCATTTCCTCGATTTTATCTGTGGTAACTCCAACCTCGCGAAGGCATTTAGGGATGCCAAGCTCTTCATTCAGCTCTGCGAGAAGCTCAGAGAGCATATGTGGAGTGAAGGTGTCTTTGTTTGCACGATTTAATGCGATACAGTTGTATATTTTATAATATTTGTTTTTCTGATCAGCGAGTGCATTGAACTCTACAACAGTTGGAAGAAGGATGGCATTAGCAACTCCGTGTGGCACATTGAAAAATGCGCTGACCGGATGACTCATTGCATGTACATTGCCAAGCTTTGCCCAAGCAAAAGCCATTCCGGCGAAGAGACATCCTACCTGCATCGCACTGGCAGCTTCAATGTTTGTGCGGTCAGCGACGTAAGCACGAATGTTGGCACCAATCATTTGTAAAGCTTCTTCTGCCATAGCATCGGTAAATGGTGATGCATTTTTTGAGATATAAGCTTCCAACGCGTGAATCATAGCATCGATACCAGTTGCAGCAGCAACGGAAGCTGGTGCGGTGGTAAGGAGTGTTGGGTCTAATACAGCATAAGTTGGAATGATTTTAGGTGAGATAACAGAAAGCTTATAATTACGACTGTGATCAGTAATGACACAGGAAGCAGTTACCTCAGAGCCAGTTCCTGCTGTGGTAGGGATGGCAATGAGAGGAACAATATTGCCTGGAACCTTCTCAAGTCCCTCATAATCTGTGATATCACCGCCATAGGTAGCTAATACGCCAACGGCCTTTGCGACATCCATTGGAGATCCACCGCCGATTGCAACGATAAATTCTGCACCGCTTTCTTTGTAGCCTGCAGCTGCCTTGGTGACTGTCTCAACAGATGGATTACCTTCGGTTTCTGTAAACTTATCAACCTTAATTCCTTGTGCCTCTAAGTAATTTTGGCATCGATCCACCAATCCGATAGATGTAAGGAATGGATCCGATATAATGTAGGCATGATCACCTTTGATTTTTGTTTTTGCAATTTCTGGAAGCTTTTCTAAGCTACCTTCCCCAAAAAAAATCTGTTGAGGAACTGAAAATGTAAATTCCTTCATAAAACTTCTCCTTTAATACGCTATAATGACTATAATAAGGATATAAGTTCGTTAAAGATATATCAATCAGAAATAGTGCTAATATTTATGGGGAACGTTACCTATATTGAGAAAGGAGAGGGGAGGAAGAAATTCCTCGGTGCAAGTATGAGAGTAGGATTAATTGGGGCAGGCGCAGTAGGTGCGTATTTTATCTGGGGATTTGCGGAAAAAAGCGACATTGACTTTTGCGTGATTGCAGACGGAGAGCGGGCAGAGAGACTGAAGGAAAAGGGAATTTTCATTAATGGAAAGAACTTTCGGCCACAAATAAAAACAGCAAAGGAAGCTGGAGAGCTGGATATTGTATGGATTGCGACAAAGTATGATGCCTTGGATAGCGCCATTGCGACGGTAAAGGAAGTTGCTGGGGAGAAGACCATTGTTTTGAGTCTTTTAAATGGCGTGGATAGTGAAGAACGGATACGAGCTGCGTTAAAAAAAGGCGTAGTACTGCTGTCAGTTATGCGCATTGCATCGAAGCGGGATGCAGAGGGAATACATTTTAATCCAGAAGCGACACAGGGGGTATTCTTCGGCGCAGATGATAAGGAGAACGGCGCACAGAATGAGGCGGTTGCAAGAGTAAAAGAATCATTGGAGCAGACCAGGATTAATTATCGCGTAATGGATGACATTAAACGTGATTTGTGGAGAAAATATGCGAGCAATATTGCGAATAATCTTCCACAGGCTGTTTTGGGGACAGACGCGTCTTTATATACGGAAAGTGAACATGGCCTCTTTTTGGCAACAAAACTTTGGCAGGAGGTGCGAGCGGTTGCAAAAGCCAATGGAGTGGAGTTGTCGGAGAAACCTATTATTTTCTATGGGATAGCCCCGACGTCTAAGTTCTCAACATTACAGGATTTAGAGGCAAAGCGGCATACCGAAATTGAAATGTTTGCTGGGCACTTGATGAAATTGGCAGAAAAAAGTCAAATTCAGGTTCCTTACACTGAATACACCTATCATGCAATTAAAGCGCTAGAAGAAAAGAATGATGGAATCATCGGATGTTAGCAAAAAGGTGCAGCGTGACATTGCATAGAGCTAGCAAAAAGGTGAAGGTGCAGCGCGACATTGCATAGAACTAGCGCAGGGCGCGACTATTGTTGAGCAGCGTTGTGCTGTAAAGGAATAGAACGTCAGCGTCTGTGAAATCTACGTAGTTCCCCACCTCTGCACTAGGA
>JAZUHO010000107.1:0-3725 GCA_045641745.1 Agathobacter sp.
AATCAGCTCAGATATCTTCACGAACTGATATCCTTCCTGCTCCAGCGTTGTCAGCATTCCCTCTAGGGCATCCGCCGTATACTTGGCACCATTATGACATAGAATAATCGCTCCCGGTCCCATGTTCTTAGACTTACAAACACGCTGCTGAATATCGGATGCGCCATAGTTTTTCCAGTCTAGGCTATCAATATTCCACTGAATCGGATAATAATGGTTTGCTCGCGCAACCTTGATTACGGTATCATTATAGGAACCATAGGGTGGCCGGAACAATATCATATCCTGTCCCGTCAGTTCCTTTACCTTTTTATGTACCGACATCAGTTCCTCCTCAACCTGGCTCTCTGCAAGTGTCGCCATATCTTTATGATGTTCACTATGATTGCCGATATCATGCCCTTTTTCCACAAGTGTTTTCACACAGTCGGGATAATTGTCCACCCAACTTCCAGTCATGAAAAAGGTAACTTTGACATTATGTTTATCCAGCACCTCCATAATTCTTGGAAAATCTTCGTCTCCCCAAGCCGCATCAAAGCTCAGCGCCACCTTCTTTTCTTCCGTTTTGACGCAGTAGATAGGAAGCTGCCGATTCTTTACTACATGATTCACCGGAAGTACAAAGTTATCTCCCACTTCTTCTATGGCTTGAGACTTTCCTAACAGCTTTGTAACAAAGCTGTCCTCGCCTTTTATTACTTGATTGCACACCAACACTGCAAGAGTTACCACAAACACAATACAAATTAACGCCTTTTCCCAAGCATTCTTTTTCTGTTCATTTTCTTGCATATCCACATAATTCCCACATTTTTTACCATTCTATGTCATGCCACACTCTTTTATTCTTGCGAAATGTTCCCAGTTTGTTAATACTACATCATTTATCCCCTCTTCATCAGAATTCGATGAGTTGTATGCATGCTCCAAGCATTAATTCCTGTTTTCATTCAGCGACTCAAGGTTAGACTCTTCATTTCCTAGCCATTATGCATCAATTTCTTACTTTTCCAAGCAAATCGATGTCTAATTTCCCTATTTTATGTATTTACTTCATCGGGATTGGCTTGTTTTCCTTTTTTCGATGAACTTTTTCCCGTTTTTCCGTTTTTCTTGCATCGATTTTCATTGTTTCGCCTTCTTTCGATGATTAATTTCCCGATTTTACGATTTTCTCGCATCAATTTTTCCTTTTATCCTTCTTTTCGATGATTGTTTTCCCGATTTTACGATTTTCTCGCATCAATTTTTCCTTTTATCCTTCTTTTCGATGATTGTTTTCCCGATTTCACGATTTTCTCGCATCAATTTTTCCTTTTATCCTTCTTTTCGATGATTGTTTTCCCGATTTCACGATTTTCTCGCATCAATTTTTCCTTTTATTCTTTTTTCCGATGAGCTTGACTCCATTTCATCGTTTTTGTTCATCGATATTGGTTCTTATTCTTTTTTCCGATGAATTATTTCTAATTCACCACAATTAAGCATCCATTTATCTCATCCTTTTCCATCCATTTCCACTTTCTCTGGGAATCGCAGAACAATACTCCTGCGAAATATACTGATTCAAACATCAAAAGAAAAATAGAAGCCGATTCCGATAGAAAGCGTTTTTTAGCTTATAGAACTTTCCTATAAGTAAAAAAATCAGAGCCACCGAATCATCCGATGGCTCTGATTATGGGGACTATTTTGCAGCCCCTCCAAAACGTCTAATATTTTTCAATTTCTACATCCAGCATATGTGCCAGCATTTCCAATTCCTTGGTAACATTCTTGTAGATTACGACAAAGTGTGGTTCCCAACCAGCCTTTACGCTGCGACTGACCAATTCCTTTGCATCCCCTGCGGTCTTAACAACAACCGAGGTTCCCTGGAACTGCTTTGGCTTATCTAACGCCTCTCCTTCCGCAAGGAAAAAGCGGAAGCTTCCGTCCTTTTTGCGTCCAACACGGAAGATGGTAACTGCCTCGCAAGCCTCACATCCAAAGTCCATCGCTGGACCAATTTTACGATTTGGATGAACCCCAATCTGCGCGCCTTCCTCTGTTCTTGCCAATGAGCAGGCTGCCATTCCGCAATGCCAGAAGGTTACGGTATTCTCCTTTTCATCCATAGAGACTGGATCTCCAAAGAAGGTTGCCTTATGTGAAAGCAATTTTCCGATATACATAGAAAGAGCGCCATACACATCCGCCTCACAGCTAGCCGTCACATTTATATCAGAAAGAGCGTTAAGTGCTGAAAGCACCGCACACACTGGTGTTCCAAAAGAAGTAAAGAAATCTGGCCAGCAACGAGAAGCAATTGCTCCAATATGATTTTTCGTCACATAATCCTTATACGCCTTATACAATCTAGCAAAATCCTTTACATTTTTCTCCGGGGTATTTTCAAGCCCCACCATCATGGATTTTGCTTCTTGTAATACTTCCTCACACTCTTCATCGCTTAATCCCTTTGCTACGTCGATGAGTTCACGTGCTTCGATTGCCTCTAAGCTCACACCAAACTTGCACAACAATTCAGAATCCAATGCGCGCCCAAAGCCAAAGCCCTGTGGTGTATGTCCGATTGCAGACATTCTAAGCTGTTTTAATTCGTATTTTACCTTTGCGGCAGCCACTGCTGCACGCACCTCTTCCTCCACCTCAAGCTCTTCTGGTGAACCAAATACATATTCAAATTCCCCATCACGAAAAGCTGTAATTGCATTGGCAGCAGAGTACGCACCTGTCAATGAATTTAAACGAAGTCTTCCCCCATCAATTACCGGTTCACGCAAGGTCCATAAAAGAAGCGGACACTCAAATCTTTTCAACACTTCGCTTGCATACGCAGCGTTGGCAAATGTAATGTTTTGAAGCACAATGAGGTCTGGTGAAATGGTATCCAAAAATGCACACAAGTCATCCATGGTCAATAGCATTTTCTCTGGATATACGCCATCCTCTGTGATTCCTTTCAGCATAGCGATTGATTTCTCAAATTCCGCCTGTGCTGACTCTAAATGAAATGTTCCAACTCCAATCGGAACATAAGCTACTTGAAATCCCATATCATACTCTCCTCTTAGAATTCACAATTTCCAAGGGTTCTCTGAGCCCTTTTCCCTTGCTAGCCTGTTCATAGTTCCCTTGACGCTAGCTAGAATTCTCTAATAATACAATTCTTTATTTTCTCCTATTACACCTGGAAAAGCGCCTTGCTTCACAAGCGGTTCTCTGTCTGGATGCGCAATTACCCATTTATTCCTCTGAAGCAATAGCTGCTCCTCTCCCGTTGCATGCTCGTTTCTTCCTTCGAGCGGAGTATTGGTTCCTCTTGGAAGAATTACCACGCCCTTAAAGCCCTCGTCTTTTACCTTGCAAGGTGAAAGGTGTAGGGTTGTCTGAAACATTTCAATTGCTGTTCCCTTTGGCACATAAAAAGGCTGTGCATCCGTAATCAAATAGGTGTTGTCTTCACGAATATCCCAGGTATGTCCCAGCACTAGCATAAAGTCCGTTACTGCAATATTAATCTCGCTGCCTTTATGATACTCGAACCCATTGTAGGTAGAATTCTTTCCATTGCAGTAGCCTACCTGAATCGGCATATCACCATACAACGCCTTTTCTACCTGACTTACCACCGAAAATTTCTCCATCTCTGGAACCGAAGCCACATACACATTTCCGCTCTCTGGGATGTCGGTTTGCGCCTCCATATACTGCACAAG
>JAZUHO010000108.1:0-2306 GCA_045641745.1 Agathobacter sp.
ATTGAGTGTATTTGATGATGTAAAAGCATCTGTATCAGCTGCAGATGCCGCTTCATATTATGGTATTCATGTAGGCAGAAATCATATGGCAAAATGTGTTTTTCATGATGATAAGACACCTAGCATGAAAGTGGATGAAAGATATTATTGTTTTGGTTGTGGTGCTACAGGAGATGCAATTAATCTAGTGGCACATTTGTATGGATTACGCAATATTGATGCAGCTAAAAAGATAATTGATGATTTTCACCTGAATATTGATATGAAGGATTATAAGTCCAGGGATGGGACTATAGCTGCTAGAGTGGAAATGTCACCAGAGCAGAAGCAAAGGATGCTGGAAAAGGCGTTTCATGACTGGGAGAAACATGCGTATAGGGTGATTACAGATTATTATTGACTGCTAATGGATGCAAAGGAAAATTATGCTCCAAGAGGTCCAGACGAAGAATGGAATCCTCTGTTTTGTGAGGCACTTTCGAATATTACAAGGCTTGAATATCTTATGGATCTGATTTTGGGCGGAACTCTTGAAGAACGAGTAGAATTTGCAACTCATGGCAGGGAGGAGGTTGATAGAATTGAAAGACGATTGGGAGAATATCCCACAGGAACTAAAAGACGCATTGGCGAAGGCATTGACATCTAATTCTAATGGCGAGGAGAACGCTGATGATTATAAATATCATGTGAATGACTGGATTGACGGGCAAAAGGTTAATGATGCAAAATTTGCATTATATTTCTTGGAAAGGCATCATATGAGGTGTTTCCATGGAGTGCTGTTTGATATGGATGGAGCTAGAAACGATTCGGTAATCGAGCAAGAAATCTATAGTGAAATTGAACCTTATGTGTCTGCCGGAATAGCAAAAAAGGCAAGAGGTCTTTTGGATGCAATAAAGATTAAGGCTCATGTAAATGAAGTGGAAATTCAAGCTGATAGGATACATGTAAGTAATGGAACTTTTTATCTTAATGGATGCTTCTGCGTAGAGAAAGAATTTTGTATCAATAGGCTTCCTGTTGCGTATATACCAGATGCTGGTCCGCCAAAGCAATGGCTCTCGTTTTTAGACCAATTGCTTGAGCCACCGGATATTGTTACCTTGCAGGAATATATGGGATATTGTCTTATACCAACTACAATAGCACAGAAAATGTTATTCATAATAGGCAATGGTGGAGAAGGGAAGTCGAGAGTTGGAAGAGTTATGCGCTCGCTACTTGGCGACAATATGAATACAGGCGATATTCATAAAATTGAGAGAAGCCAGTTTGCCAGAGCTGATTTAGAATGGAAGCTTTTGCTCTTGGATGATGATATGAATATGGAAGCATTAACTAAGACGAATAACATAAAAGCAATTGTCACTTTGGAGGATAAAATAGACCTTGAAAGGAAGGGAAAGCAAAGTGAACAGGGGCGACTCTATTCAAGATTTATGTGTTTTGGAAATGGTACTTTGGAATCTTTATATGATAGATCTGAAGGATTCTTTCGCAGGCAAATTATATTAAATGCAATAGAAAGGGATGAGAATCGAGTTGATGATCCTTTTCTGGGAGAAAGATTGATAAGCGAGCGAGAGAGTATCTTTTTATGGTGTATCGAGGGATTGCAGAGGCTTATTTCTAACAATTATCATTTTACAATAAGCGAAAAGGCTAGAGAGAATCTTGAAGAAGTAAGACGAAAGGCAGCCAATGTAATTGAGTTTTCGGAAGCAAAAGATTATGTGTATTTTGAAATAGGTACGAGAACGACATCGAAGAACCTATATAGGGCGTATCGTATATGGTGTGATGAGAATGTGGAAACTCCTGTTTCAGAAACAAGTTTTATTAAAACATTTAAGACGGTTGCAACTGCAAAACATTATCCAATAAAACATAATCAAAATGTTCCAAATGAAGAAGGTAGAAAAGTACGTGGATTCGATGGGGTTCACGTGATGATACGGACTAACAGATTTATTTAGATGTGATATCTTGAGACGGTAAGACATGTCTTATTAATATTTGGCTGCAAATATTATTTTTACAATTTTAATGAACTGACAAAATAAGCGTCTTAAGCGTCTTAACAAATGAATAATGCGTAAAATTAACAAAGAATGTAACAATTACTCCTGTCTATGTAAGTGTCTTAAAGACATTCAAGGCAGAGAAACAGAGTATTGATCATATAGATTGATCTACAGCGATAGGGCAGATACTCGCAAATATTGGTCCATCTATCTGGATGGAGAAAGAGAGGTAAAGTATGCAGGATAGCAAGTGTACTGTGCCGATTAGCGAAAAAT